>PEAJ01000057.1 GCA_002753495.1 Magnetococcales bacterium HA3dbin3
GGGTGGTTGCGGGGCGGGGGGGGGGGGGGTGCCTTGAACCCCTCGGTGACAGAGGGGTGGGGTTGCAACGCCAGGGAGGCTTTGGAAAATAAAAAACAAGGGTACAAAGTGGGATTCCTTGCGGGTTGGTGTGGTGTGGTGCGATGGAATGGAGAAAGTATGCTCGTGTTGATTAGAAACAGGGCTAGGACGTTTCTGATGCTTGGATTTCCCGTGTTTTTTGATTTGTTGCAACGCCTGAGGTGCGTCATCCTGAGGGAACGGCTGGGATTGTCCCTTAAGAGACAGCCGGGTGTTTCGGAGTCAGGTTTATTATATCTTGATCGATTGCCCATACAACATCTTGATATAGAACTAACAAATATCTGCAACGCCAATTGTATCTTCTGTGGATATCAGTATCAGCAGCGACCACATGCTGTTATGGAAAACGATCTATTTGAAAATGCTGTGAGACAATTCAGAGATATGGGAGGAAAGAGGTTGACGATCAGCCCCCTCGTGGGGGAAAATCTGGTTGATCGGGATTGTCTCAGGAAACTGGAATTTTCTGGCAAAATGCAATTTGACAGCGTCACGTTCTTTACGAATGGTATTCTCCTGGAGAGAACTGATATTCGAAGGTTGCTGCAATCAGGTGTGACGACAATATGCATCTCAACATCCGGGTTTGACAAGGAAGAATACGAACGTTTATTTCGCAACCGCGCTTATGATAAAATGATCCGCGGTGTCGGTGAGCTGCTCAACCTGAATCGAGAACTGGGCAACCCTGTCAATATATCGATCCTGGTGCGCAGCGACATGGCGGTTGGTGTCAGCCTGAGGAGACACGATTTCCTGGAACTGATTAAGCCATATTTGTGTTCAGTCAAGACTGAGGCTGGAACGAGGTCTGTCTCCATAAACCATATCATGTATTACGATTCATGGGGAAAAATGATCAAGAGACAGGATCTGCCACCGGGGATGCGTATTGGAAGAAGTTACCGGGACAAGCGCGTTCCATGCCATGGCTCTTTGAATCTGAAACTGTTACATGACGGGAAAGTCGAGGTCTGCGGTTGTCGCTTCTCGACGAACGGACCTGCTGATGACCTTTATGTCGGTGACTTGAATAGCCAATCATTGGAAGAAATCTGGAGCTCTGGTCGGGTGAAAGAATTCAGAAGAAGGTTTGTTTCGAACGATATTAATTTTATATGCAGTGACTGCTATTATTATTATCCGGTCGATCTATTTTACAGGGATATTTGCATGCAAATCAGAGGGTAAGGAAATCAACCATGCGGTGCATGGCGCTTTATTCCAGGTCCGGATCAGAGGCCACGAGGGTGCGGGCAACGCGCGCGGCGAGGCGGACCGCACGCTTGAGACGCAGACACGCTTCGGGCACGTGGGGGGGGGGCGGGCATGCAACGCGGCAGCCAACGAGACGGACACCCGATATGGAATTGGAATCAGGCTGGTACCTGCCGATTTTTCTCAATCAGGGCGAGGGCACGACTGACGACGTTGGGCACGGTGTAGCCGTAGTGGGCGAGCACCTGCTCCCCGGGACCGGAGATGCCAAACTGGTCGATGCAGACCAAGTCACCCCAAGGACCAACCCAGCGCCGCCAACCGAACGAAGAACCCGCTTCGACCGCCAGACGGTTGCGGATCCCCGGCGGAAAGATGCTTCGCTGATACTCCTCTGACTGCTGCGTGAACAGCTCCCAGGAGGGCATGGAGATGACGCGTGCAGCGACACCCTGTTTGGCCAGCTCCTTTTGGGCATCCACCACCAGATGCAGCTCGCCACCGGTGCCGATGAGCAGGATATCCGGCGTTCCTTCGCAGTCGACCAGTACATAGGCGCCGCGCGCCACCAGGTCGGGATTGCCGGGGACGATCGGCAGAGCCTGTCGCGACAAGATCAGCGCCACCGGTTTTTTCATGCGCATGGTGTGGCGCCATGCCCCCACGGTCTCGATGGCGTCAGCCGGGCGCAGAACGATCAGGTTGGGGATGAGACGCAAGGCAGCGACGTGCTCAACCGGCTGGTGCGTCGGTCCATCCTCGCCAACACTGACGCTGTCATGGGTCAGAACGTAGATGACGTGCAATCCCATGAGTGCCGACATGCGCACCGCCCCGCGCATGTAGTCGGAAAAAGCGAGAAAAGTGCCGCCATAGGGGATCCAGCCGCCATGCAGGGCGATGCCGTTGAGCATGGCGCCCATGGCATGCTCGCGCACGCCGAAATAGAGGTTGCGCTCCGGTTCCTTTTCAATCAGCGTCTGGGTGGAGATACCGACATCGGCTGAACCACCCAACAGGCAGGGAAGGATTGGTGCCAGGGCGTTCAGACACTTGCCGGAAGCGGCACGGGTGGCGATCGGCTTGCCACCAAAGTCAATTTTATCCAGGGCCTTCTCCCAGCCGGCTGGCAACTCGCCGCGAATCTGCCTGCGAAAGCGCTGAATATCCTGGGGAAACTTTGTCTGGTAAGCCTCAAGGACGGCACTCCACTCTGCTTCGGCCTCGCGACCCTCGGTCAGAATGCGCTGGAAAAACTGCGTTACCTCCTCCGGGACATGAAACGTCGCATCGGGCCAGTTGAAAAAACGGCGCGTAGCCAGGGCGGCGGTCCCTCCCAGGGGGGCGCCATGGCAGCTCTCGGAGTTGGCTTTGGGTGAGCCATAACCGATCTCGGTACGGACAATAATCAGGCTTGGGCGTTCACCATCCTCTTGTGCCGTAAGGATCGCCGCCTCGATGGCATCCAGATCCTCGCCATCATCGACGCGCAGCACCTGCCACTCGCAGGCCTCGAAACGCCCTTGAATATCCTCGGTGAAGGTGAGATCGGTATCGCCGTCGATGGAGATGCGGTTGGAGTCGTAGAGGCAGATCAGTTTGCCCAGGCAGAGGTGACCGGCGAGAGAGGCAGCCTCGGCGGCGATCCCCTCCATGACATCACCGTCGGAGAGCAGTACGTAGGTGAAGTGGTCGACCAGAGGGAGAAACTCGCTGCGGTTGTAGCCATCGGCCAGACGCCGTTCCGCCAAGGCCATGCCGACACCGTTACCAAGCCCCTGTCCCAGCGGCCCGGTGCTTGTTTCCACGCCAGGGGTGACACCATACTCCGGATGCCCCGGGGTGCGACTGCCAAACTGGCGAAAATTTTTCAATTCATCGAGCGTCAGTCCGTAACCACTCAGATGCAGCAGCGCATACAACAGGGAGGAGGCATGCCCGGCTGACAGAATGAAACGATCCCGATTGAACCAGGAGGGGTTGGCGGGATTGTGGCGCAGGACGCGTGTCCAGAGCGCAAAGGCCATGGGGGCTGCTCCCAGGGGCATCCCTGGATGGCCGGAATTGGCACGTTCGATCATGTCGACTGCCAACATCCGGATGGTGGTGACACAAAGGCGTTCCAGCGCTGCTTTATCCATGAATCTTCCCTGCGGACAAAAAATGAGAGCCCCTTCTCCCGGATCCACACCGAAACGGGGGGGAGGTAACCATTAGCACAAAATCGCCCGTCGGGCACGGGAAGGATGCAAAAAAGTTTGTCCACGCGCAGCTGGAGTTGATCGCGGTGGTGCTGGATTCAGTACGGGATCATCGCGCCGGGCGCATTTTCGCGCGACGTTGTTTGCCCGATTGGGAAGAGTTGGTGATAATGTGTGTCGGGGGTGGGGGTTGCCCCGTGTTCGCTTTCTCCGTCCGGGGTTGTCTGCCCGGGTTGGTGGTGGTGGGGGCGACGATCACGTTCATTGAACAAAGGATTGCCATTGCCTGCATGGTCGACATCGACGCGCGCTTCGGGGGAGTTCGGCGCCGCTCACCACCGCGCCCTCGCCGCCTTGGTTGGCGGGATGATCCTGCTCGGTTGGTTGCTGCTTATCCGACTGATCGCCGGTTCCAACTACCCAGGGGCGGAAGGGCTGGCCCGTTTTGCCCTGGTGGCGGTGACCGTCCTCGGTCCAGCCGCCGCCTGGCTGCTTTATCGCCTGATCCGCCACCGCGACCCGCAGGATGACATCGACCACCCCGGCTGGCCGGAGCTTGCGCTGGTGTGGCTGCTTGAGCGTTATGAGCGCATCTTCCCGCGGCAGGCGGTTTATGCGGACCGGCCGCGCACGCGAAGTTACGTCAGCGCCGCCAATCGTGGGTTTCACGGTTTTCTCGCCGAGGCGATCGTCGAACTTGAGCGCAAGCCTGTCGACACGGATTCAACCACGCCGGTCATTGACAATCCCGACCGGCCCAGGTTCGACGCGAACGCCAATGATGACGCCGCTGCCTTTTCCGTCGTTACTGACATTGCCGGTCGTGCCCCGGGGGTGACCGACATTGCGTCGGCGGTGTTTGAGTCACCGCCGGACGTGGATACTGGCGCGGCATCCTCCGAACCGGTGTCGGAGTCGTTGTCACCGGTTTCGCGGCGGTCGCGGCGTGACTCTCTTGTCGCCGAGTTCGAGGAGGCCGTTGCCCCTATGCGTCTGCGTCGCCGCCGGGTGACGATTCAAACGCCGGTTGACGCGCAAGCCATGCCCCCTGACCGAGAAGAAACAGAAACGTGAGCCCCAGCAAGCCGAAGATTTTAAACGACACCCAGACCGACTCCGCGCACAGCCACGCCACGACGAGGTTGAGACCGCCGGAGAGGGCGAAGAAGAGCGCCCAGGCGCGGTTCAGGCTTTCCCAGCGCCGCACGGGCAGGGTGATGTGGGCCCCGAGCAGTCGTTGCACGAGCGGCGGTCGTCCGCCGCGGTGGCTCAAGAGGAACACCAGGGCCAGGATCCAGTTGACGGCGGTCGGTTTCAGTTTGATGAACTCCGGATCGCGCAGGATCAGGGTGGCCCCGCCGAACACGAGCACCAGGAGTGCCATGCCACCCTGAACGACTGGCAGTCGTCCGGAACGCAGCCACAGAAATCCAGCGTGCAAGGTTACGCCGGCCATGAGCACGGCGGTGGCGGTGTAGATGCCATCGAGGCGGTAGGCGAGAAAAAACAGCGCCAGGGGTAGCAGATCGAACGCCAATCGCATCCCGCCTCCATGGATGGCGGCAGTCTCGGCGGTGGTGTTGTTGCTCATGCCTTCCCCTTACCAATCTTTCGATGCCTGTCGAATCTCCAAACCCGACAACCCCCCTTCGCCGTGCAGCCGGTTCAAGGCACGCCGGGCATCGCCATCCGTGGCATAGGGACCTGTAAAGACGCAGGTCAACTTGCCGCTGCGCAAATTGGCCTGGGTGCGAAAACCGGGAAGGGCCAGACGTCTGATGCGTTCCTCGGCATGGTTGAGAAACTCGCTGTCGCCGAAGCAGCCCGTGGAGACGAAATACTCGCCCCGATGTGGCATGCGTCCATCTCCCCGATCATCGGTTCGTGTCGTGGTGTTGCGGGCCTCGCGCCACTCCCCCTGTCGGTCGGTGGTGGGCTCTTTTTGGACCCGCTCCTTTTTCTTGTCATCGGGCTCGGCGGTTGGGCGTGGCTGCCGCGGGGCGACATCCGTGCCGACGGTCGCTGGTTGAGCATCCCGCGTCTGTGCCGCGACGTCGATTGGCGGTTCACGTGTCGTGCCGGAATCGACGACCATTGGAGGGGCGGGTGCGATGGTGGTGGTGGCGACATCGGCGGGCGGGCGCTGGCGTGTCGGCGTACCTTGAACGTTGGTGGGCGACCGCTCCCGGGCCGGGGATGGCATCGAGGGCGCGGCCGCTGCCGGCTGTTCGCGCAACGGGACGGGAGGTTCCGGGGCGATGGCCGTTTCGGCGATGGTTGGCATGGGCTCGACAGCCCGCGCGGCCGTGGGAACCGGGTGTTCACGCGAAGCCGCTTCCGTCGGAGGAACCGGGTGTTCACGCGAAGCCGCTTCCGTCGGGGGAACCGGGTATTCACGCGAGGCTGCTGGCGGGGAGACGGCACGCGTTGTCACTCCGCGTGCGCCCTGAACACCCTGACCAGCCCCCCCCCCGGTGCCGGTTGGGTGCTCGCCAATCGGCTGGTCACCCCCTTGCGCCGTCGTTGTTCCGACCGGGGCAGCCTGGGCACGCGCTTCCGTCGTGACCATGCCCTCCTGTGGCGAGACGATGACTTCCATCTCCGCCTCTCCCGGAGCCGGCATCACCGCCGCGCCTGGACCAGTCGTGCCAGGTCTGCTGGTCTTTCCGGCCGGGGCTGTGGGGCGCGCCCCGCCGCGGCCGTGCCCGTCGCGGGTTGTTGTCGGTGTCTGGGGGATGGCCGCGCGTCCTCCGGATCCTTCCGTTCGGTCCAGGATCTCCTGCACCGGTCCCCCTCTCTGGGAGAGCAGAACCCCCCGGTTCAGGGTCTCCAGGTTGCGGCGGATGGCCTGAATCAGGCTGTTGTTTGGGTCGTCACCGTGCTCTTTGCGGGCGTTATCCAGGGCGAGGTTCAGCAAAAAGGTCGCGCGGGCGTAGTCGCCGCTCTTGTAGTGTATGCGACCCACGTTGCTCAACCATACCGCAAGCCGCGTTGGATCATGGCCACTGGCTGCCTCGGCCTCTTGCAGTGCCTGTTCACCGAGCCGTCGCCCCTCGGCGCCGTGGCCAATGCGCCACAGCATGATCCCCTGTTGATCGACGATCTGTGCCCGTTTCAAACGACCGGCCTCACCGTCACCGACGGATTGCGCCGCTCGTCGGTACCACTCCTCGGCTTGAAGGATCTCCCCGCGCTCGGCGGCGATCTCGGCCAGGCCGAGCATGGGATCTTCGCGTTTGTTGGCATCACCGGTTGGCAGACGCTCGCGCAGGGCCAGGGCCTCCCGAAACAACCCCTCGGCCCGATCCAGCCGCTTGAGCCGCTGAAACGAACGCGCGCTGTTTTCCAGGTATTCGGCGAGCTGCGGATGATCGGCACCAAGCTGCAACCGCCGACCCTCCAGGGTGGCTTGCAGCATCGGCTCGGCATCGTCCATGCGTTCATCGGCGACATAGAAGGCAGCCAGGGCCTCATAGGCGTCGACCGTCTTCGCATGATCCCGGCCGTAGGCGTTTTCGCGGATGGCCAGGGCCTCCTTCAACATCCCCTCCACCTTCTCCCGCTGGTTGTGGTGGAAATGGAGCTTGGCGGTCATGCTCAAGGCTTCGGCCACGTTCGGGTGACCCTTGCCCCACTGATGGCGGGACCAGGCGATAAACTCCTTCGTTTTCTCCATGATTTTGTTGATGTCTTTTTCCTGGTACAGGGCGTCGACTTCGGCGACGTGCCGGTTCCAGGCCTCACGATCGGAGGTGGCCAGGGCCGGGGATGGACCCAGACCCGACAGGAAGAGCGCCAGTAGCGCGATCAACAAAACACTCTTTTCCCGCATCGTTACCCCCTGCTGTCCAACCCGGAAGCGCCTCGTTCCGACTCTCCATCAAGCGTCCACTTCTTTGTGCGCGCGTTGTCGCCTCGTGACCGTCTCAATCTAAAATTGGCATCATGCCAACGAGCGGCTGGTTGCTCGGCTCTCTGAAATCACCACCGCCATCACCTGGCCGGTAAACCAGACCAAGCCGATCAGGGCCAGGTAGACCGACCAGGCATAACCACCGGCCATGGCCATGCCAGAACCGACGAAAATCAGGGTGCGCAAGCGGCTCCCGCGTGCAAGGAGCAGACGGTCGCGTGCGTGAAAACCGGCCGATCCATCGCCCTGTCGCAGCCAGAGGGGCAGCAGATGGCTCAGGGCGCCTGTCACCAGGGGGAAGAGGAAGGCCATGAAGAACAGGGGCACCGTCAGCGCCGGATCCATCCACCCCAGGACGATGGGAATGCCGGCGAGCATCAGGGAGAGATACCCCGCCAGGGCGGCGAACAGCGAGAACAACACCCCGCCGCTTGTCCAGACCTGGGGCCGGTGCCGTAATACCGACGCCGCCAGATGCATGACAGGAATCAGCCAACCAACAAGACCGATCCAGGAGAGGGGACGATACCAGGCGGCGCCGATGGCGGCACCCAGGGTTCCAATCACCGCGTACTTGAAATCGACGCGCAAGCGCTGCATCACCTCCTCATCGACGTAACCGCCGACCGTTGGCAACAACACCTGCAGGGTGCCGATGGCGGTTATGCCCAGAAAGCCGAGCAGATTGCAATGCATGTGCAGAGAACGCAGGGCATGCCACTGTTGCGGCATGAGCATCCCGGCGACGATGCTCGCCATCGCCAGCAGGAAAAATACCACCGCCCCCTGATACCAGAGCAGACCCGGATGTACCGCGCCGACGCTCCGCCGCGCAAGCGCGCGCATCCACGCGAGCAGCACGCCGCCGATCATGCCGCCCAACGCCGCCGCGAGATAGACAAAACGCCGATCAACCTGCATGGCAAGAAAAGCGGCGACCCCGGTGACCATTGCCAGTACCGGCAGCCAAGCCACGATCCCCTCGGCCGGTCGTGAGCGGGCCAGCACCGCCGAAAAGTGAATGATCATGGCCGTCATCAGGGGCAACACCCCGACCGCCAGCACCACATGCACCACCGTCACCACCGGCCACGCCCCGGACAAGGCCCCCACGCTCATGAAGGCCAATAACGTCATCATCGCCAAACCAACAAGATGCCTGCCGTGGGTGATGCTGCGTACCATCCTTGTTCTCTCCTTTTAGTCGTCAATCCCGCCAACCCGGTCCGGCGACGCCTTGAGCCGACCGCACCACTCCGCCGCCACCCCGGCGCGCGAGACCCTTCAGGCAAGAGCCGGGCCAGATTTTTCATCAATTCCAGCTTGCATGCGATGCGAAAACGAGGCGGCGAGGAGGGGGTGACGGGACAGATGCGTTTGGATACGGCGAGGACAAACCAGGCAGCCAACGAGATGATGCCGCCTGGTGTGGAGTTGGGGTTACAACACCTCCGGCGCTTGTAGCTGGACATAGTTCGGGAGTGGGGTCGCGTGGCTTAAGTCGTTTTCCAGCAGGGTGACGCCGTTTGCGTCGGTGCTCAACTCGGAGAAATGGGCAAATCTGTAGGTGATGAGCATCATCCGATTGCGATCGGTGGTGACAAACTCGGCACGCAGACGCACACCCGCCTTGCGCGCCATCTGGCGCAAATACTGGATCAAAATCGAGCCGACACCACGCGCCATCACCCGGCAGGACATCAATAACAACTTGATTGTCCAAGCCTCGGTTCCCTTTTCGATCAACGCCAAACCGATCTTACCGTAGGTACCATATTTGTCATCGAGGCCAGCAATAAGGAGCAGATGCTGGTCGGATTGGCGGAAGGCATCCAGCTCCTCATAGGAGTAGGTGTAGCCGGTGGCGTTGAGCTGATTGGTGCGCACGGTCAGCTCCTCGGCGCGCTGCAGATCCTCCTCTTGAGCCAAGGCGATGGTGATGACCATGCCGAGACCGGCAAGAAACTCCTCCTTCGGTCCGGTGAACGCCTTTTCGACCTGATCACGACGCTGGTCGTTCTGGTACATGGCCCGTCGCTGTTTTGAGTCGCTGGTGACAAAGCGCGGGTTCATCGAAGGCATTGCCGGTATGCGGGCGATGTCGGCGGCGTCGATGGTCAGGACCTGGGGCAGAACGAAACGCACCTCGTCACGCTCGAAAGGTTGATCGTCGATAAAGGCCAGGGTATCGATGCCAATATTGAGCGATTGCGCAATCTGTTCGATCGACGCCGCCTTCGCCCCCCAGTTGATTTGGGGGTAGAGGAAATATTCCTCCAGTCCGAACATGCGCAGCTGGGCCATGGCCTGGTCATGGGTGTTGCGACTGGCAATCGATTGCAGAATGCCCCGCTCGTCGAGAGTCTTGATCACCGCGACCGCTTCGGAACGCAACCGCACCGCATCGCCCTCGGCCAGGGTGCCGTCCCAGAGGGTGTTGTCCAGGTCCCAGACGACACACTTGATTTTCTTTTCCTTGAGGGTGGTCATGGTTGCCGGTTTTTTTTGCTGCGCGCCCTTTGATCTTTGATAAAGTCGAGATGACCATACTTGGCGATAATGGTCTGCTGGATCTGGTTGCTTCCCTCAATGATTTCCATGATCTTGGCGTCACGGAAATACCTCTGAACCGGATACTCCGGTCCGCAGCCGTGAGCGCCGTGGATCTGCACCGCATCGCTTGCCGCGCGCGCGGCCATGGTTGAGGCGAAATACTTGGCGGTGGAGGTGGCCATGATCGAGCGCGGATGCCGCTCTTCCTTGAGGCGTCCGGCGTCGCGGCAGAGGAGCCGGGCCGCCTCGATCTGCGCGATCATGTCGGCGATCATGCGTTGCAGCAGGGGGTGTTCGCGCAAGTAAACGCCGAACTGCTTGCGCTGATTGGTGTAGTCAAGGCAGGCCTCGAGGCAGGCGCGGGTCAGACCGACGCAGCCGCTGGCGACGCAAAAGCGCCCGTGATCCAACGCCGCTCCGGCAACGTGCGAAAACCCGAACCCCGGCCGCCCGACCATGTTCGCCTCCGGGACGTTGCAGTCGCGCAAGGAGAGTGAGGCCAGCATCGCCGCGCGAAACCCAAGCAGCCCGGTGATCGGCTGGCGTGAAAATCCGGGGCGATCCCTTTCCACCAGGAAGGCCACCGGCTTGCCCTCGCTCTGAGCGAAGATGAGGAAGATGTCGGCGATCTGGCCGCAGGAGATCCACTTTTTGTCACCGTTGAGGGTGTAGGAGCCGTCCGCCTGTAACGTGGCGGTGGTCTCGACGCTTTTGGCATCGCTGCCGACGTTGGGCTCGGTCAGGGCGAAGGCGCCGATCAGCGCGCCGGTGGCAAGCTTGGGCAGCAAGGTCTGCCTTTGTACGTCGCTACCCCAAAGCGACAGGGCCTGACACATCATGCCATGCACGGTGAGCAGGCTTAGGAGCGATGCGCTGCCGCGGCCGATCTCCTCGCAAAGCAACCCGAAGGCGACGCTTTCCAGGGCGTTGCCGCCGTACTCCCGGGGCACGGTTGCCCCGAGGTAGCCCTCTCTGGCCATCGCCTGGATGATCCCGGTCGGGAAGGCCTCGTTTCGGTCCCACGCATCGGCGAAGGGGACGACATGCGCATCGACGAAGGCTCTGAAGGTTTCGTGCGCGCGCGCCTGTTCGGCGGTCAACTCCATGATCGGATGGTTCCCCGGGATTTGAGACGATAAAAGTCCAGAAGACGGCACCGCCGCCCGGCCAGACCATAGCCCCATTTCCCGGAAATGTCAAACAAAAAGCCACTTCCGCCGTCCCCGGCCCGGGAGAAGCGGGTGATCCCCAGGGGGACCATCCGCCCCGTCCGGGCGTTGGGGGGAGGAGAATGACAAACGACAGGTGCGATGGGTCAGAAGTTCTCAAACGCGTCGTCATCGTGGCTTTTGGCGCTGCTGCCTCTCCTGGATGGAGCGGGCAGGGATTTGCGGGTGGCAGGCGTCGATGGGCCCTTGGCGGTGGGGCGCTTTTTGCTGACTACCGATCCCGCGCCTGTCGGGCGCTCACCGGTTTTGAAGAAGCTGATGGTATCGCTCAAGTGCCGTGCCTGTCCGTTCATCTCTTCGGCGGTAGCGGCCATCTCCTCCGAGGCACCGGCGTTTTGCTGAATCACCTGATCGAGCTGACCGATGGCCGCATTGATCTGACCGGCGCCCTGGCTCTGTTCCTGCGAGGCACCGGCGATTTCCTGCACGAGCTGCGCCGTCCTTTGAATATCCGGCACCAGCTTGTTGATGATGGCACCGGCACGTTCAGCCACCTCGACGCTGGAGGCAGAGAGCTGGCTGATTTCGCCGGCGGCGGTCTGACTGCGTTCGGCCAGTTTGCGCACCTCGGCGGCCACCACGGCGAATCCCTTGCCGTGTTCGCCGGCACGGGCGGCCTCGATGGCGGCGTTCAGGGCGAGCAGGTTGGTCTGGCGGGCAATCTCCTCGATGATCGAGATCTTGCCGGCAATCTCCTTCATCGCGTTGACCGCCTGGGAGACGGCCTCGCCACCGGCGGCGGCGTCCTGAGCGGCGATACGGGAGATCTTCTCCGTGGTCTGGGCGTTATCGGTGTTCTGGGAGATATTGCCGCTCATTTGCTCCATGGCGGCGGAAGTCTCCTCGATGCTGGCGGCCTGTTCGGTGGCGCCCTGCGAGAGGGTTTGGGCGGCGTCGGAAAGCTCCGCGGCGCCGGAGGTGACATTGTTTGTCGCGCCGACAATCGCCTCCACGACTTCACGCAGTTTGGTGGCCATGGTGTCGATCGCCCGTGACATGTCTCCCATCTCATCGCGACTGGTCGTGATGCAGCGGATGGAGATATCCCCCTCGGACATACGTGTGAGGTTACCGATGCAGCCGGTCACCGACTTGACCAGGTAGCGGGAGAGAAACCAGGCGAGCAGAACCCCCACCACCAGCGCAAAGAGGCTGCCGGAAAGGATGAACCCTTCCGAGGAGGTGATTTCATGCTCCATCTTTTTCTTTTGACCATTGAAGGCATCATCGACCAGCTGATTTACTTGGCGACGGGCGGCGACCATCTCCTTCTCGGCCTTGTCCTGGGCGCTCAGCAGGGCGACGAGCTCCTCAAATGCCTTCTGGTAGCCGGCGAGGGCGGTCACCACCTGTTTGCCATCGTCAATGTCCTTGGTGTCGTGGAAGGAGGCGGTCAGCTTCTCGGCGGTCTCCTTGGCCTTGGCAAGGCCCTCGTGGACACGCTTGATTTGCTTTTCATCTTCGCCCTGGGAGATGATCACCTCCTTCTCACCGATACGCGCATCGAGAAATGTCTGGATGATGTTGCCCGCCGCGACAATCTTTTCGACGCGGGCATCCAGTTGTTTTTCGATTTCCTCCTGACCATGGCCGCTACCCACGAGCTTACCCACCGCGCGCAGCTTGCCGGCTTGACTCTCTTCCAGCTTGTCGGCGGCGGCAATCACCGTGTGGGCAAGCTCGCGAAAGGCTGCCACCTTATCCTTGGCGCGTTTCTCGGCGTCGACCACCCCGGCAAAGTTCTGGCCATACTGAGCGGATAGTTCGGAGATCTTGGTCATGCTGGCCTGGTCGGCCGGGTCCTTGAAGGCATGGTCACGGGCCTCGACCGCCTTGGCCTTGATGGTTTCAACCGCCTTGGTGGCCACCTCGAGGTGCTTGGGGTCGCGATCGCCAGTGAAATTGCGCTCGGCGCGCAGGGCGAAGGTGGCCTGATCCTGCAGCTCAGTCATGGCCGAGGCGTTACTCACCCGCTTGACCACCGAGGAGAGCCCGTTCCAGCCGACCGTGGCGACGAGGATGGTCAGTATGAGGACTGCCCCGAAGCCTAAACCAAGCTTTGTCGCAAGTTTTAAGTTGTTCATAGTGTCCTCCCCTCCGGCTGTGTGTGACGGTCTTTGACCATGTTTGACAGAATTATCGTTAAATATGGCAAAAAATAACGAGGACAAAAGAAAAAGGGCCGTGGACCCGGGCGTCGTGGCTGGAGGCAAAACGGCGCGGATAAGGGGTCCGCCACATAAGTTGACGGAAAATAGAAAGGGTAGGCCGGTCCCCAGGAGTGAACCCGCCGAGAGCGAATCCTATCAGGATTTTCCGGATCAACTCAATACCCATAATATTTTTGCTTATCGGGAACTTTTCAGACCATCAGCCTGCGGTGCATCCTGTAAAACCCTGCATGCAATAGGTGTTTTTCAGTCGGGGAGAACGCCGGCCGGAGGTGGTGGCGTGGCGAAGTGGTGCCGGGCGTTTCCGCGCGCTTCTTGGCCGGGCCAACCCGTGGTAGATTGAGTGCCAATCCCCGATCGATCGCGCCAACCCGCGCGCAGGCATGCCAGACACCACCCGCTTGGCCCCAAAGACCATGTCCAAACAAAACATCCAGCACATCCACGCCCTGACCCCGATGCAGGAGGGGATGTTGTTTCACGCCCTGCACGATCGGGCGGCCAACCCCTACTTTGAGCAGTGCCACTTTCGCCTGCGCGGCCGACTCGATCGCACCCTGTTCGAAGTGGCCTGGAATGCGGTCGTCCAACGCCACGACATTTTGCGCACGCGCTTTGTCTTCAAAAACATCCCGCAGCCGCGACAGGTGGTATTGCGAGCGTGGCAGGCGGCGGTGGTGTTTCAGGATCTGCGCGCCCACCCGGGGGGGGAACAACGGGCGTTGATCGATCGTTACAAAGCGGAGGATTGGCAGCAGGGGTTCGATCTCGGGCGCGCGGTGCCGATGC
>PEAJ01000058.1 GCA_002753495.1 Magnetococcales bacterium HA3dbin3
GTTTGCGTTGGGGTGGGGGGGGGTTGGGGCTTAGTTTTTTTGATGGGGGGAGGGGGGGGGGGGGGGGGGGGGGGGGGCGCGGCGGGCCCCCCGGTGGGGTTCGGGGCGAAGCCCCGAGGTTTTTCTGCTTTTTCCCCCGCCCCCCTTCCCACGGGCGATTTTCGCATGCTTTTCGCGAAAATTGCCCCCAGGGGGCGAGCCATTGCCCTGGGGTTTTTGTGCTTTCCAACAAAAATCCCAGGGCGGATTGCAGGTTCTACCGTGAAGGAGCGCTTTCATCGTCTGGGGTAGCGCGCTTGTGCCATGCCCGCTCGTTAAGTGGGACGCTGGGAACTGTCACCTCATCGTCTCCATATCCACTGAGCGCCTTTTTCCGCCGCTTGTTGGGCGTGAAAGCCAACGGCCTCGGTCAACAGCTGACAGGCGGTTTCACGGTCGCTCATACAACACCCGCCCCTCTCGTAGGGCTCGGTGGATCAGGTGACAAGTCGCACTGCGAAAACGCTCAATCTCCGCGCGACTGTAGACCAGAATGTCAGTCGGAGCTGGGAAACGCCCCAACGCCCGCTCCAACCGTGCCATCACCCGGTAACGGCCCTGCCCCGGAGCAAAGGGCGCGGACGCCACCACCAGCAGATCGAGATCGGAGTCGGCACCGGCCTCGCCCCGGGCGTGAGAGCCGAAAAGAATCACCTGCTCGGGATCCACCGCTTCGACGATGATCCGGGTCGCCTCCGCCAACAGTTCCTGCGTCACCTCGGTCATGTCCACCCCCTTCGATACCGTTGGCCAACTCCTGCCGCAACGCCGTTATCGGCAGGGTTCGTTCGCAAACGGTCTCGTGCTGCCATCACTTATGCTGCATAAATGCGCCCAGGCGCTGCACCTGTTCTGGCCCGAAGGTGCCGAACAGCCCGAGAAACCGGCCGCGACCGACGGCAAAAATCCAATCCCCCTCGTAGGGGTCGGTGACGCGGACGACCTTGGCCCCTCCCTGATCCTCCTGCTTGTGGACGATTTTCTCCCCAGTCAGGAAATTGTGCAGCGTCTTTTCCAGGGTGGTTGTCTCCTCCGGGGTGCCGGGGATCAGGAAGGCGGTGCGGTTTTCCCCCTGTTCCCCGGTAAAGGTGCGTTCGACGACATTGTTGAAGAAGGGCATGCCGCGGTAGTTTTCCTTGATGAAACGGGTATCCCCAACCTTGCCGAGGTCAGGAAAGCTGAAGGTGATGCCGCCTCCGGCGCCAGCCTGGGCTGGCAACCTTGCCGCCAGTTGACCGGCGACGGTCACAAGCGCCGATGCATCCCCAAACGCCGCCAGTCGCACGTAGGAGGAGCCCTTGATAAAGGCGAGGGTCTGGTCGGCGAGAAAACCGACATCGCCGACATTGACCGCCTGACTCTGCGTGCCTTTCTGGTCGCTAAGCACCCCGAAGGCGTGCAACGGCTCGCCCATGTCGTAAAGATCAACCACCAGGGAGGGTTGTTTCGCCCCTGGCGGACCATAGTCGCCGACGGTCAAATGGCGAAACCCGGCACCGATGAAAAAGTCGGCGTGACCGTCGATGTACTCGTAGAGGTTCTCCTGGGTGTAACCGCGCAAGGGGCCGATGCGCTTGAGCGACCCCAGGCCTTCGGGAAGGGCTGAGGCCAACGCCGACCCCGCCCCTCCCTTGTTCTGGAAATCAAGCAGGCCGGGGTCGTAGCGCTGGCCATCAACCCAGACGGCCAGCGCTACGAGTGGCGGCAACAGGAGAAGGATGGTCCGAACAAGCCGTGGCGGCTGTGTCGATGCGGGATCCATGGAGGTGTCGTCGGCACCTTTCAGGATATGGCGTCGAAGGAGAGCTGGCGGTGAGCGGCACGCAATTTGGTCGCTACCGGCAGGCCGTAGGCACAGAGCTGATTGCAACTGGCCTCCGCGCAGCCGGTGCAGGCGGCGGCATTTTTCTCCAGGGCGGCGTAGGTCTGCATCGCCCGTTTCTCGTCGTGATAATCCTCGAAATACATTTGCTGACGCAGGATTGTCGCCACCGGCACCCCCTGTGCGCATCCGGCTTCGCAATCGCCACAGCCGGTGCGGCAGTAGTCTTGACCGTGGTGGGCGGCATACTGATCGAGGGCGCGCTGGTCAGCGGCGGTGAAGGTTTGCCCGGAGGCTTGCAGGTAGAGGTCGAGATGGCCGACATTGGCGAAGGTGACGACCAACCCCGCGACCTCGGGGTGTTTGAGGACCCACTTGAATGCCGCGTGTTCCATGACGCCACTCAAGTCGGCACCGCTCTCCTTGGCGCCGGCCAGGGTTTTCATGGCGATGACGCCCACCCCCTTTTTGGCGGCCGTTTGCAGCACTTCGGGCACCTTGGGGAACTTCATGAAATTGAACGCCGGCATGATCAGGTCGTAGTGGCCGGAGTTGACCGCCTCCAGGAGCAGGGTCTCCATGTTGTGTGGACCGTGTGAAGAGGTGGCGAGGAAGCGCACCTTGCCCTCCTTGCGCAGGCGCGCGAAGGCCTTGAGCATGTTCTCATCGAACAGCCGTTTCCGTTCCTTCTCCAGGTCCGGGCTTTCGCCGATGGCGTGGACGAAGACGGCATCAATATAGTTTGTTTTCAGTCGTTTCAAGCTGCCCTCAACGGCGTCGACATACTCCTGCTCGCTGCTGCCGGCGGGGAGGTGGCCGGGGTAGGGCTTGGTCTGGCAAAACTTCGAGGCGATGTAGATTTTGCTCCGATCCGGCAGGCGTGGCATCGCCTCGCCGATGAAGACCTCGCTTGGGCCATAGTCCGGGGCGGTATCAAAATAGTTCACGCCGCGCTCGACGGCGCGCACGATGAGCGAGGCCGCCGGCAGCTTGCCGGCGCCGAAGGAGATGTCCCCGATCTTCATGCCGGTGCGACCCAGGGTGCGGTAGCTTTTGACCCGAGCTTTGTCGTTCTCCGCGCTTGCCTTCCCTCCCTCCGTGCCGTGGGCGACATCGATGGGTCCCAGGACGGCGGCGGCTGTTGCCACGGTTGCGGAAGACTTGATGAAATCACGACGTTTCATGGCATTTTTCCCTGTTTTGGTCTATTTTTTTCTGCGCGTTTCCCGAAGGCCGATACTATAATGGCGGCTTGCGTTCCCCCGGTCTCTTGAGGTGTGGCGGTCGCGGTTGGGGGCAGCGACTCGGGGGCAAGACGATAAACTCTTTTTTATCAGGGGGCAGGGCCGGATCATGGACAATTTCATGAAGGAGATCGATCAGCGCAGCAAACTGGCGTTCTCCAACCAGATGGAGATGCTCACCTTTTTCTTGACCGACGCCCAGCAGTACGGGATCAACGTCTTCAAGATCATTGAGGTGATCGAGACCCCGAGGAACGTGACCGTCATGCCCCAGAGCCACCCTGCCATTCTGGGGGCGATTAACTTCCGCGAGCAGCTGGTGACGGTTATCGACCTGGCGAGCGCCCTTGGCATGGAGCCGGTCGACACTCACGAAGGCGTCAGTTACGTCATTATCTGCGAATACAGCGGCTCCATCCAGGGGTTTCTCATCAGCAGTCCCAACAAACTTATCACCCGCAGCTGGAAGGATATACGCAGTCCGGGCAATGGTACACAAAATTCCGGCTACCTGACCGCCTTGACCTACGACGACGAGGGGAAATCGATCCAGATTCTTGATATTGAAAAGATTCTCGGTGAGATCATGGGGATCGAGGATACCGTGCCGCAGGAGATGGTTGAAGAGGGGCAGAAGCTTGAACTGGACCACTTCCATGTCATGGCGGTGGATGATTCACGGGCGGCGCGCAACATGCTCGCCTCCACCCTTGAACAGCTTGGCGTTCAGCACCACGTCTTCGAGAATGCCGAGGCTGCCCTGGCCGCCTTGCAAAAGTCGCTGGAGCCCAACGCTCGCTTCCGGTACTGCCTCATCATCTCCGACATCGAGATGCCCGGCATGGACGGTTTTACCTTCACCCGCCAGGTCAAGGCCAACCCGGAGTTGTCGAAGATTCAGCTCGTCCTGCACAGCTCCATGAGCAACCAGGCGAACAAGGTCAAGGCCGATGCCGTAGGCGCCAACGATTTTATCCCGAAGTTCCAACCCGGAAACATCGCTCGGGTCGTCCTGGAACAGGTGGCCAGGCTCCGGGAAGATGGAGCGGGTTGTCAGAATTGGGCTTGAGAGTAGTCAGGCGGGAGTCGTGCCTTGCTTAAGCCGGCTCAGCGCCAAAGGGGAGATGATCTGGAGCCTGGCTCGTGATGCCAAAGTTTGGCGGTGAGTGTGTTGGCGTGAGGAGCGGTTGCGGTCATCGGGGGAGAGGGGCTTCCGGATATTGGCGGTGGTTGGGCCCGTGCTCGTGTCGGTTGGGTTTTGAATGGAGATGTGAGCGGGCTGCCGATGTGGTCTGGGTGGTTGGCGCGTGGGGGGTGCCGGTTTCAATGGGTGCGGAGTGGGGAGATGAGAGCGCCCCTGCGCGTGTTGGTGATTGAGGATTCAGAGGTCGATACTGAGCTGATGCTCCGGGAACTCCGACGTGGTGGGTTCCAGACGGAGTTTTGTCGTGTCGAGACAGCGGAAGGGTTACGCGGAGAGCTTGAGAGCCGGCGTTGGGATATCATCCTCTCCGATTACAACCTTCCGGGTTTTGACGCCGCCGGTGCCCTGTGGATCCTGAAAGAGTCCGGGATTGATATCCCGTTCATCGTTGTCTCCGGAATCCTCAACATGGCCGACGCGGTGGGGTTAATGCGCGCCGGCGCGCACGATTTCATCCAAAAAGATGACATGGCGCGCCTTCTGCCTGTTCTGGAACGGGAACTGCGCGAGGTTGAGGCACGACGCCAGCATCGCATCACCCAGGAGACGGTTTCGCGGCTCGGGCGCATCCTCGACGAGTCGGCCAACGAAATTTTTGTTTGTCACGCCGATACCCTGGCCTTTTCCCAGGTCAATCGTGGTGCCCTGATCAACCTGGGCTACACGCTGGAAGAGATGTGTCAGATGACACCGGTCGAGATCATGCCCGGTTGGGATCGCGCGATGGCCATGGAACGGGTCGCCGGGCTGCGCGGCGCGCCGGGGCGCAAGAGCCTCTTTGAAGCCATGCATCGACGCAAGGATGGCACCCTTTACCCGGTCGATGTGCAGTGGTACCTGGCTGCGACGGAAAACCCGCCGGTGTTGGTGGCGATTGCCCTGGATATCACCGAGCGCAAGCAGTCGGAAAAGCGCGTGCGCCGCCTGGCTGCCGCGGTCGAACAGGCCGCCGATGCCGTCCTGATTACCACCGCGGAAGGGGTGGTGCGCTACGCCAACCCGGCCTTTATGCGTATTTTTGGTGACTCCCGGGAGAGCATTCTCGAACAGAATGTCGCCCTTCTCGATGCGCATACCACCGGCGATGGTTTTTTCGGGCGGATGTTGGCCACGCTTGCCCTTGGCCATGTTTGCAAGCGGCGATTTTCGCATCGGCGCCGGGCTGGTGGCGTGGTGGAGGTGGAGGCGATCGTTTCGCCGCTGCGGGAAGCGGACGGCGTGGAGACCCACTTTGTTGCCGTCTTTCGTGACATGACGCGCGAGACCGAACTGGAAAGCCAGTTGCGTCAGGCACAAAAATTGGAGGCAATCGGCACCCTCGCCGGGGGTATTGCCCATGATTTCAACAATATTCTCGGGGCCATCATCGGCTATGCCGAGCTGTCCCTGGCCGAGCTCGGGGCGGGGGATCCGGTGCATGGCAACCTGGGCGAGTTGTTGCAAGCCAGTTTGCGTGCCCGCGACCTGGTGGCGCAGCTGCTTGCCTTCAGCCGTTGCAATGAGCAGGAACGGCGGCCTCTCTCGCTTGCACCGATCCTCAAAGAGGCGTTGAAGTTCATCCGTGCCACTTTCCCCTCAACGATCGAGATTCGCAGCGACATCGACGCTGACGCTGGTGTGGTCAGGGCCGACCCGACGCAAATCCACCAGGTGGTGATGAACCTCTGCACCAATGCCATGCAGGCCATGCAGGAGCGGGGTGGGGTGCTTGAGCTGACCTTGCAGTCGCGGGCGATCGGCAAGGTCGGCGATGGGCCGCCGCATTTGCCGGTTGGGCGGTATGTGCGCGTTTCGGTTCAGGACTCCGGTTGTGGTATCCAGGAAGCGATCCGCGGACGCATCTTCGATCCCTTCTTCACCACCAAGCGGGTCGGGGAGGGGAGTGGACTTGGACTCTCCGTTGCCCACGGCATCATCGCCGAACATGGAGGGGTAATCACGGTGGAGAGTCGACCCGGCGAGGGGTCGCGGTTCGAGTTTTATCTGCCTGGCGTCGATTCCGAGGTCGACAAGGGAAACATCCCCACCCACGTCGAGCCGCCCGGCGGACGTGGACGTGTCCTGTTTGTCGACGACGAGGAGGCCTTGACCGGGGTCGGGGTGCAGTATCTGGAGAAACTTGGCTACACGGTCACCGCCATCACCGACCCGCGCGATGCCTGGGAGCTGTTTCGTGACCGTCCGCGCGCGTTCGATGTTCTGGTCACCGATCAAATCATGCCGCACATGACCGGCCTCGCCCTGGCACAGAAGATTCTCTCCCTCCGTCCTGACTTCCCGGTGGTTCTCTGCACCGGCCTTGGGCTTCCTGGTGATCCGGAACAGCTGCGCAGCCAAGGGATTCACCACTGTCTGCAAAAGCCCCTTCTCGGGTCGGATTTGGCGCGCACTCTCCACCAGGTTTTGCGTCAGACTTGATTTCCGATTCCGGGGCAAGCGTCACCCTCGTTGACTGCCTTGTGCGCTGCTCCCCACCACACCCGAGCGCATCCGCCACGTCGCCGCCTTGTGGCCATCCTGGTCTGGAACTGGAATCAGGAGTGCGTACCGGTGGGGTCGTTGATCTTGAGCTCCTGCATTTTCCGGTAGAGGGTGCTTCGGCTCATGCCCAGGCCGCGCGCGGCGCGCGACTTGACCCAGCCTGATTTTTCCAGGGCACGGATGATCTGCTCCCGTTCCCCTTCCTCGGGCTCGCCATCGGGATTTTCGAGAAGAAAACCGCGATGCTGGGCAAGCGCCGGGTCCGCGAAACCACCCCGGGGTTGCCGGTTGGTCATCTCCGGAGGGAGGTCCTTGACGTCGAGCAGCCCGTCACGACAAACAACGAAGGCATGCTCGATGGCATGCTCAAGTTCGCGGATGTTGCCCGGCCAGGGGTACTCCATGACCACCTTGAGAAAATTTTTGCTCACGCCGGTGATCGACTTGCCAAAGGTACCGTTGAAACGTTTGGTGAAATGATCAACGAGCAGCGGGATATCCTCGCGGCGATCGCGCAACGCCGGGAGGTGAATCTCCACCACCTTCAGGCGGTAGTAAAGATCCTCGCGGAAAAGACCCTGGGCAATTTTTTCGCGCAGGTTCTGGTTGGTGGCGGCGACCACGCGCACGTCCACCTGTACCGTTCGGCTTTCACCGACACGTTCGAGCTCCTTGTTTTGCAGAACGCGCAGCAGGCGGGTTTGCATGCGGGATGAGACATCGCCGATCTCATCCAGAAAGATCGTCCCCTTGTCGGCAAGCTGAAACCGCCCGACCTTGTCCTTGACCGCGCCGGTGAACGCCCCACGCACGTGGCCGAAGAGTTCGCTTTCGAGCAAGGTTTCCGAGAGGCCGGAGCAGTTGACCTTGACCAGGGTGCCGCGGTTGCGCACGCCGCGACCGTGCAGGGCGTCGGCGATGCGCTCCTTGCCGGTGCCACTTTCGCCGGTGACAAGCACGGTGGTGTCGACATCAGCGAGGTTTTCGATCAGGGCGTAGATCTCTTGCATCTTGCGGCTGCGACCGATGATGCCGTGAAAACCTTGACGTTCGCCGAGATTTTTTTCCAGGGCGGCAAGCCGGGTCTCGTCGCGCACGACCATCACCGCCCCGAGAAACTGACCCGTTTCGTCAAACAGGGGAGAGGCAGAAACATCGACCATCTGTCCGGCGCGAATGGAACTGTCGCACTGCAACCGCACCATTTCCACACGGTTTTTGTTTTTGAAGACCCGATCCAGGGCCTCCCGACAGTGACCGAGACAATGGCGGGGTTCGTTGTGCAGAGGTTGGCCGGTATCCTGCGCCGTGAAGCCACAGATACGCTCGGCGGACTGATTGAACTCCATGATCCGCAGGTTGGCGTCGACGGTGATGATGGCATCCCTGACGCTGTTGAACACGGCGGTCAAACGACGCTGGATGCGTTCCCGCTCGTCGCGCATGGCCTTGTGAGCCAACGCCGATTTGACTTGGCGGATCAGATTTTCCTTGAGAACCGGCTTGACGAGGTAGTCATGGGCACCGGCGCGCAGGGCTTCCTGTACGCTTTCCAGATTTGGGTAGCCGGTCACGAGGAGGACGTAAGGCCCCCCGGGGCCGCGTCGTTGCACCTCGTGCAGCAGAT
Source organism: Magnetococcales bacterium HA3dbin3 (assembly GCA_002753495.1). Classification (GTDB taxonomy): domain Bacteria; phylum Pseudomonadota; class Magnetococcia; order Magnetococcales; family DC0425bin3; genus HA3dbin3. Next base: position 8,418 of record PEAJ01000058.1, read on the forward strand.
CCAGTCCACCCTTGCTGCCCATGTGAATGTCGGTGAGCAGGAGATCGAGCCCCCCCTCGTCGAGAATGGGGATCGCGGCCTCATAACTTTCCGCGGTGACGACCTGGTAGTCGGCACCGGTGAGGAAGGATTGGAAGATGAAGCGAATATGGGAATCGTCGTCGACGACCAGGATCTTGTGGGCCATCACATTTTTCCCTCTTCCCGGCAGATCCACTCCCGAACCTGTGTCGCCAGCAGCTCGCGTTGGTTGCGATTGGGATCCTGTCCCACCCACCCCACCAGGGTCTGGCGCAAACGACCCAGCCAGGGACCGGGTGGCAGGCGGACCATATCCAAAATCTCCCCGCCAGTCAGCGCCAGATCGACCGGACGCAGACGCAGCATCGCCTCGCGCGTGGTGTTGCAGCGCCGCATGCAGCGGGCAAACTCCTCCGCTGTTTTGAGGGTCTCTTCGGACGAGGGGTCGGGCATGGCTTCCCGCTTGGCGCGCAACAGGCGGAAAAGCCCCTCTACCGGAACCGCCTGCTCGATCAGTCGACGCAGGGCGCGATCGGTCGGGGGATGCGACATCTCCAGGTTCTGCACCAGGTGGTTGATTCGGCGCTGGCGCCGTTTCGAGAACTGTAAACGGGCAAGGAGGGCCGCATTGATGCGCATTGTCTCCTCGTGCAAACCGGGATAATCAAGAAGGGCACCGTGGGCATCCCTGATACCACATACCCCCTTGCCGGTTTCGTGTAACAGGGCGGCCCAGCGTAAATCGAGAAACGAAACCTCCTCCTCTTCGGTCGGGGCGGTCATGTTGAGCAACATGCGCAGGGAGTTTTCCCACGCGCTCTGCTTTTGTCCCGTGGATTCAGGGCAGGCACGCAGCAGGGCAAACTCGGGCAACAGCTCCTGCCCGAGAACCGACTGAAACAGCCGGTGAACCATCTCCTGGGAAAAACGATCACGCAAAGGCAGGGTAAAAATTTGATCGAACTCCGCACGTACCTGATCCTGGGCAACCTGACCGGGATGGGTCTCCTCGGAACTTTTAAGATCGAGGGGGTCCGGCTTGCCGGCAAGTTGCAGGGTGAAGCGGAAAAAACGCAAGGCGCGTAAGGGATCCTCCCGCAACGTCTGGGCACCATTGACCAGACGGATGACGTTGTTGTCCAGATCCTCGCGCCCGTTGTATGGGTCGATCAGCGGTCCGTCCGGCCAGCGGAAGGCCATGGCGTTGGCGGTGATGTCGCGGTGAAAAAGATCCTCCGCCACCGTCGCCGGGTGGGAAGGACGGTGCCGAAAGGTGGCAATCTCCACCATCCGCGGATTTTCCTTCCGCTTGAGCGGCAGAAGCAGGCTGTTATGCTTGTTGCTCATCACCGCCGCGGCGTACCCTGCGTCCTGTATCTTGCGCAGACAGTGCGGAAGGGGATGGGAGGTAAGAAGGGTCAACTCATCGGGGGGGGGCTTGTTGCGCAGCGCATCGCGCAAGGCATCCCCGACCAGGAAGATGGGACCAATCAAACGGTCCAGATCATCCAGCAGGGAATGCACGAAGGGAGAGAGGCTTCTTTGCAGCGATAGATACATAAGTTTCTGTCGGCGCGCGAGCCCTTGTCGCAAGGACCCTCCGGCCGTAAAAGAAATCCCGCCCGATTCGGGACCTCCTCACGCCGGCCAGGGTGGAACCTACCATGCGGTGGGGGTTCGGTCAACATACGTGGAGGAAAACGGCTTGGCCAGGAGAGGTGTGACGTTTGTCACTTTTGGCTGTCGCGTCAACCAGGTCGAGAGCGCATCACTGCTTCGATCCGGCCGTGGTGCCGGGTATGTGCAGGCCGCGCCAGGGGAGGCGGCGGCGCTGGTGGTGGTCAATACCTGTGCCGTCACCGGCGAGAGCGAACGACAGGCGCGCCAGGCCATCCGCCGGGCGGTGCGTGCCCATCCGGGGGCACGGGTGGTCGTCACCGGCTGCTACGCACAACGTGATCCCAAAGCCCTCGCGGAGATTCCCGGCGTGAGCCTGGTCGTCGGCAACGCGGACAAAACGTGCCTGTTTGCCATCCTGGAGTCGGCGACAGTGCCCCCGCCTGGTGGCGTGGACGCACGATACATGTCCACGGGCGCGGGGGGATGTCCGCCGATGCTGCTAGACGCCGATGCGTTCACATTATATCCGACCGTTGCCGACACCCCGATCGAGTCGCCCGCCGCGGACACCTCCGGGCGTGCCCGTGCCTACCTGCAGGTGCAAAATGGCTGCGATGCGGGGTGTACGTTCTGTGTGATCCCCAGCCTGCGCGGCAGGGGACGTTCAACTCCTCTGGAACGAGTGCTTGCACAGGCAGGCAGGCTTTTGGAACAGGGGTTTGAGGAGTTGGTGCTGACCGGCATCAACCTGGGTGCCTACGGTCGCGACCTTGCGGAGGCGGTCACCTTGTCCGACTTGCTGGAACAGATTCTAGCATTGCCGAACCTGGGACGTTTGCGTCTCTCCTCGATCGCCCCGCAGGATCTCGACGCACATTTTCTGCGGCATCTGGTTGAGCATCCGCGCCTTTGTCCGCATCTGCATCTTTCGGTGCAATCGGGTGATGATCTGATTCTCAAGCGCATGCACCGATCCTGCACCCGCGAGCAAGTGCTGGCGACGATCGCCGCCGTGCGTGACAGGCGTCCGGGGATCGTGCTCGGTGCCGACCTCATCGTCGGCTTTCCCACCGAGAGCGAGGAGGCCTTTGCCAACACGTTGAACTTGTTGCGGGAGGGAGAGATCGCCCTGCCGCATACCTTTCGCTACTCCGATCGGCCGGGTACCCCCGCCGCGCGCATCCCTCCGCATCTTCACGTACCGGCGGCGGTGATCCGCGATCGTGCCGAACGTCTGCGCCGGCAGGGAGAGGCCATCCTGCACGACCTCTTGCAACGACAGGTCGGGCAGGAGGCGGAAGTTTTGATCGAAGAGGTTGCGCATGGCCTGGCACACGGCAAAACCGGGGGATTTCTCCCCTTGACCTTCCCCACCGATGACGCAACCTGTGTCGGGCGCCTGACGCGGGTGCGGGTCACCGGCGTCGATGCATCCGGAGGTGGTTTGCTGGGCGAACTCCCGGGCTGATTTCAGCCATCCGTGGGTTGCATCCCGGGGTTTCTTCGCCCCTTTCCCCGGTTCCGGGCCTGAACTGGACAGCCTGATTCGAGCCCCCCCGCCGCGAAAGGATCAACCACCCGCCGCGGGTGGTTGGCGAACCACCTTCTCCAACGCCCCTTTGGCGGCGCCGAGAAGAAAGAGAACGTCAAGACCTAGGATGATGTTGGTGAATCCCTGCTGGATGCGTTTGTTGGCGTCGTCGGGTCCGCCGGTGACGATGCCGCAGGGGACATGCGCCCGTTTGCAGGCGGCGAGGACGGTCTGGATCGCCTCCTCGACCCTGGGATCAGTGGTCTGACCGAGAATGCCCATGCTGCCGGAGAGATCAAGGGCGCCGATCATCACCGAGTCGACCCCTTTGACCATCAGGATCGCGTCGATATTGTTGACCGCCTTGATGTGCTCGATCATCAGGATGGTGGTGACCTCTTGATCAGCGGTTTTCAGGTAGTCACCCATGGTCAGGCCGTAGCCTTGCGCGCGTGACAGGCCGGCCCCACGTTCGCCCCAGGGCGGGTATTTCATGGCGCGAACCGCGGCTTCGGCCTCCTCCTGGCTGTTGACGAGCGGGATGATGATGCCATCCGGCCCGGCGTCGAGGATCCGCTTGATCATCACCTTATCATTCCAGGGGACGCGCACGACGGTGCTGATATCGGCGCCGTTGGTGGCTTGCAGCATGGTCAGGGTGCTTTCAAAGGTGACGGTGGTGTGTTCGGTCTCGAACCACAGCCAGTCGTAACCGAGGCGGGACATCAGCTCTGCCACCACCGGGCTGTTCATGGTGATGGTTGCACCGATGCACACCTTGCCGGCGGCGAGGTCGCGTTTCAGCCGATTCGGGTTTCTGCCACCTTGTGCGTTCATCTCCACTCCTTGCGATGGGTTGTGCGTTGGCTTCGGCAACGATCGATACCGGGGAAATCATCCGAGAGATGCGTTCATGGGGAGGACAAAGCCCTGGTTGGGGCAGGCTCACGACGTTGGGGGTTTTTCATCGAGGACGGCGAGCAGGCGCCGGCGCACCTCCAAATCCTGAGTCTCCTCGGCGATGCGTCGTTGTGTGCGTCCGGAAAAATCCTCCATGTCGCTGCGGCCGCCGCAGGCGACAAACCATGCCGCCTGTTGCAGATACCCCTCCAGGTGTGCAGGGTCGGCGGTGGAGGCGCGCAAGACGGTGTCGTGGAGCGCGGTCAGGCCATTGACGATCGGCACCTCGTTGATGGCCGCGGTGAGTTTTTCCGCCGAAATAAACTTTGCACACAGGCGGAGGATATCGAGATGATTGAACACCGCCCCGCGGATGATGCTCTGTGCCCCCATCGGGTGCTTTTCGTGCAGGGTGGGGTCGGCGCCGTGTTGCAGGAGATAATCGGCAAGTTGATGGCGCAGATTGGCGACATTGGCGTTGGGGGGGAAGCCGTTGTTGCCGGTCACCGTCACCACCAGCGCGGGTTGTTGCAGAGGGCCACCGAGCCGGTTGACATCGGCCTTTCGCTCTTCCACCAGGCGGCGCACGGTTTGCAGGGTCGACGCCACCGTGCCGGCGTCCTTGGCGGCCTGCGCCAGGCCATCGCTGATCGTCTGCACGAGTTGATCGGCAAGGTCTTGTGCCGGTTTCTCTTCCGGGGGCACGATCGGGGCGATCCGCGCGAGGTAGGTGCTGTAACAGGCGCTTTTTTCCGCCGCCGAGGCGTCACACGGGCGGATGATTGCCTGCATGGTTTTGTTTTGGAACTGCCCTGCCAGCTCCATGGGCCCCAACCCCCGGGCAGTGGTGATGGCGGTGCTTGCCCCGCGACGCACCAGCTCGCTTGCCAGGGCGGGATGGTTGTAGAAGACCGCCTGCAACAAGATGGTGTGGCCGTTTAAATCCCAGACGGCATCGATCATCAGCGGCCAGCGGTCGAGGAGAACCTTCGCCGCGCAGACGTTGCCGGCATGGCCGAGCAGGTGGATCGGCAGGGCACCGGAGAGTTGATGCGGCAGGGTCGGGTCGGCGCCCTGGTCGAGGAGCAGGGTGACCAGGTCGTCGTAGCCGCGCACCGATGCCCACAGCAAGGGGGTCCAGCCGTCGGCATCGTGCTGGTTGGGGTTGTTTCCTGCTTGCAACCACTGCCGCAGGGTTTGGATATCACCGCGCCGGGCGGCGGTGATCCCTAAGGCTAGGAGGTGGGGGTTTGGGTTTGGCTCTTGGGTCATGGTCTTCTCCTGCTTACCGTGAAAGAGCACTTCCATTAAAAGTGGTTGGGGGGTCCGGGGGGAGGCTTAAGTCTGCCCCCCGGTGGGGTTCGGGGCGAAGCCCCGAGGTTTTTGTTTTCTTTCCCGCCCCCCTACCCACGGGCGATTTTCGCACGCCTTTCGCGAAAATCGCCCCCAGGGGGCTTATTCAAATTCTAGATCAAATGTGCATTAATTCCATTTGTGGTACTCAAAACGGGGTCCAGGGCAAAGCCTTGGTGGGGTTCGGGGCGAAGCCCCGACAAAATTGTTTTTATAATTTTTTAAAGTGGTTGGGGGGTCCGGGGGGAGGC
>PEAJ01000059.1 GCA_002753495.1 Magnetococcales bacterium HA3dbin3
GGCGTGGGCGCCGGGGTCGGCCCGGGTGGCGGCGCCGGGGTCGGCTCAGGCGTTGGCGCCGGGGTCGGCTCAGGTGTCGGCGCCGGGGTCGGCTCAGGCGTTGGCGCCGGGGTCGGCTCAGGTGTTGGCGCCGGGGTCGGCGCCTCGGTAGGCGGATTCGTTACCGGCGGCTGCGTCGCGGCCGGGGCAACCCGAACCGGACCCGGGGCCGGCGTTACATCCGGATGCGCCGCGGGCAAAGGCGTCGGCTCCACCCGCTCCGGAGCCACTGGCCGACCTTCGGGCGTCGCGAAGTTCGGCAGTGGGAAATGGATCGGCTCATACTCGGGGATGCCGGTCGGCGGCGGCGGCACCGGCTCAGCCCGACCACCAACAGGGTTGGTGATCGGAGGCACCGTCGGAATCGGCTCCGGGCGATCCGGCACCACATCAACCCCCTGCCCCCTCGGGGCGTTCTGATCCAGGTGCCGCGCCGGAGACTCGAAATTGGTGTGATTGGGCTGGAGGTTCGCCAAGTCCGAGTGATCGGCGGATTCGATGCGACCGGCATTCTCAATCGCATTGTTCTGCGCCGTCTCCACCCCGTCGCGGCGGCTAAGGGAAGTCAGATCATCCAAAACCTGGGCCGACTCGCGCTGCTCGGCAGTGATGGTATTGGGGGTATCTTCAGCCATGTCTCAACATCCTCCCAGTCGCTCAAACCTCGGCCGCGTATCGGCACCTTCTCCTCCGAACGGCACCATCCACTTCCAAATCGAGGGCAGCCGCCCATGCCCCGTCAGTGTGGCATAATAAGGGCCATTTCCGCCTATTTCTATATGCTATTCGTTATAGATTTTTGACATAATTTCACGCCGCAATGCGCCAGATCCCACTCGAAATAACAGATAAATAACAATAAAAACAATCAGTTATCTCACATACTGGACTAACGATGCAGGATCAGCTCGGTGACCACCTTCACGCCAAGGTAGGCCAAAATGAGGAAAAAATATCCCGCCGCCGTAAAACGCACCGCGCGACGCCCACGCCAACCATGCCGCGCATGCCCGTAAAGCAGCAAACCAAACACCAGCCAGGTGGCCCAGGAGAAAACCACCTTGTGATTGAAGGCAAAATAAGCGCCCCCCTGCTGGTGGGAGAAAACACCCCCGGTCAGAATGCTCAACGTCAGCAGGACCATCCCCAAGCGCACGGTCCAGAACATGTGATCCTCAAGCACACCAAGGGGCGGAAACATGCGAAACATCGGGCCAAATTTTTTCCTGCGCAAGGCGTGCTCCTGGAAAGACTCCAGCACTGCCAGCACGGCGGCAATGGTAAGCAACCCGTAGGCGAGCAATGAAAAGGTCAAGTGGCTAACAAGAATTGGATCTTCTATGTCACGCAGCACCGGATGCCGCGAAGGGATCACCCGCGAAAGCAGGAGCAAAACGAGGATCAACGGCAACAGGATCACCCCAACCGATCGTGCCTCGTTGCGCTCAATGCGCCAACCGACAAGCAACAACAGGCCGATCGCCAAGGCAACCAGGTTGAGCGAGTGGGCAAGATCAACCGACAGCATGCCACCACCGCGAAACAACGACGCCGCCAGCAACAACCCTTGAGTCATCCAGCCGGCCGCGACCAGCCACCAACTTGCCGACGACGGCTCGACCACCGCGCGCAGATGGTTGCGGACGATCAGCCAGGCAGCCGTTGCATAAACCGCCATCGATAGCCAAAACAATACATTGACCATGCCAGCCGCCTCGATCGTCTCCCGCCGCCCATTGACAAGGACCAAGCGATTTTCTACTCCATCTCCGACTCTTGTGCAAACCGGGAAGCGCGGTGCCCCATGGAAAAAAAAACGGAAACGGCAGTCGACCCCCCCTGCTCGATGATCGTCGTCGCCGCCGGACAAGGAAAGCGCTTTGGCAGCACGCTGCCGAAACAGTACCGACCGGTGTCGGGAGTGCCGCTGCTGGTACACACCCTGACGCACCTGCAGGCGCACCCGCTCATCAATCGAATCGTGCCGATCATCGCCGCGGATGGTTTTTCACTCTGGGATGCGTTCATGTCCCCGCACCTGGGACGGCTGCCAAAGGTGACAGCCCCTGTCACCGGTGGCGCCGAACGCCAACACTCGGTGCAACGGGGAATCGAGGCCCTGAACCTGGCGGCGGAGGCCTGGATCGGCATTCACGATGGCGCGCGCCCGCTGGTATCACGCACGCTGCTTGATCGCCTCTTCCAGGCACGGGATTCCGCCGATGCCCTGATCGCCGCCCTGCCGGCACAGGATACGATCAAGCAGGTGGGTACCGATCATCGCATCACCGGTACCCTGCAACGCGAGGAGATCTGGCTTGCACAAACACCACAAATCTTCCGCTACGGCCTGATTCGCTCCGCCCTCGAAGCGGCGGCGGCGGATGGGTTTATCGGTACCGATGATGCAAGCCTCGTCGAACGCCTGGGTCTGCCCGTGCTCGTGGTTCCGGGTGATGCGCACAACATCAAGGTCACCCACCCGCGCGACGAAGCCCTCGCCTCGCTCCTTCTGGCCGAGGAGGATGCTTGCCAGGGGGCGTGACGCCCCGCGCAGCCCCATGCAACATCAGCGCGGTTTTTGATCCACGCAAGCGGGGGCACGATCATCCTCCCCGCCGAGCACCCCTCGCACCGTGGTCACGGATGGTCGGGCTTGGCGTCATATCCGCCTTCCAATCACAACCACAAGGAGGTATCTCAACCATGATGCGCGTTGGTCAGGGATTTGATGTTCACGCCTGGGTCGAGGGGCGCCCGCTCGTGCTGGGCGGCGTGACCATCCCCCACGACCGGGGATTGCTTGGCCACTCCGACGCCGATGTCTTGCTCCACGCCGTATGCGATGCCCTGCTCGGCGCGGCCGGGCTCGGGGATATCGGTCACCACTTTCCCGATACCGATCCAACCTACCGCGGCATCGATAGCGCCCTCCTGGTCGAACAGGTCATGCGCCACCTTGACCCCGCCGGTTGGCGCGTGGTCAATCTCGATGTTACCGTTCTCTGCCAAAAACCGAAACTTGCCCCCTACATGCCGGAAATGCAACGACGCATCGCCACCCTCCTGCGCGTGGAGCCAACCTGCATCAACGTCAAGGCGACCACCACCGAAAGGCTTGGCTTTGTCGGCCGCAACGAAGGCATGGCCGCCATGGCCGTGGTTCTATTGGAGAAGACAACAACGTAGCTCAGATCCCGCCTGTGCACATCCCGGGAATCAAACAAACCCCACGTTTCACTTAAGCCCCCTCGGCAATGAGGCCAGCAAGCAGCTGCCGATAGGCCTCGCCCCGACGATGCAGCTCCTCGTCGCTGATGTTGCGAAAGCCCTCAATCCCGGGCGGCAACACCCCGTGGACGACAAACGGCGGCAGCCAGCTCATGCCACACAGGTTGGCGGTCTGCTGAAACGGTCGCAGGAGTTCGCTCATGGTGTAGTTATTGAATCCGCCAGAGCGGTAGGCATCCTCCGCACCCCCAGTGGTCACGACCGACAGCCAGCGTTTGCCACGAAGCCGGTCCCCGACCCCAGGCGGAAAAGCGAATCCCTGTTCAAGGACACGATCCATCCACTCCTTCATCAAGGCCGGGCCGCTGTACCAGTAGAAGGGGTGCTGAAACACGATCAGGGGGTGAGCAACAAGCAGCGCCTGCTCCTCAGCCACGTTAATACGGTTGCCGGAAGAGGCGGTGTACACGTCATGCACCTTCACCCCGGGTAAACCGCGCACCGCTTCAACGAGAACGCGGTTCGCCCGCGAACGAGAAAGATCGGGATGGAACAACAGCAGCAGCAGGGAAGATTGGGACATGGGCGGTTACTCCTCGCAAGAGACGATTCCGGAGTCTCGATCATGTGCCAAACGAGGCGTCAGTGCAAACCCTCACCCGTCGCCCGCGCACGGAGACAACTCGCGCACCACCGCAACCCCCGAACCAAGACGCGGGGTCGCCTCTTCGGACTCTAGTCCGCATCCTGGCCAATCATGCTTTCAATGTACTGATTGTCGAACGCGACCTGACACCAACGACCACAGAGCGGAATATCGCCACCCTGTTCGATCAAGGCAAACAATTCCCGTCGTCGGGACCCGTTCCAGATTTCCTGAAAGGATTGGTCGGTCATCCTGCCAAATCGGCTCTCGCGGTAATAGTGGCGCGCGCAGGAAAACAGGGAACCCTCAAAATCCATGTTCGTCCGGAAGTGAATCCCATGGCACCGGCGCCAAACAGGTCCCCCATCGGCGGAAGGTTCCCCCGCCGATGGAAAACTGTTCCAGCGCACCTCCAGAATCGGATGATCAACCTCCAGGGTGCGCATCAACTCCAGGATCGTCGCCGGCAGGGGGGTCACATCCCCCCCCTGATTGACGCGGCTGCGCAACACCACCCGATCGATCCCCACCTGCTCGGCCCGGCTCACAAGACCAGGCAGGGAGAACCCGTTGCCCTCATGCACAATGCATTGCAGGGCGAGATAAACCCCGAGCCCCTGTTCCTGTCGCAGCCGCTGGGCATAGGCCAACTGCTGCCACAAGCGGTCGAAGCCTTCCGGTTCGCAGCCATGCACCCGGGCATAGGTCCCGGCGTCACCGCCGTTGACGCTGAAGCGTACCCAGGCGGCATGCGGCAAAATGGCTTCGGCCCGCCGGGCAGTGAGCGCGGCACCGTTGGAGGCAAAGGACATGTCAAGCCCCAACTCCCGACCACAGCGCATGAATTCCGGAAAGTGGGGATGCAGCAGAGGCTCGCCGCTGCCAGCAAAAAACACCTCAATTCCGCCGGCCTGTCGGAACTCGGCGAGAAACCGCAAAAACAGATCGCGGTCGATGAAATGGCGTTGGGAAAAATCGGCAAACATCTGGCTGCCGCAGTGGGTGCAGTTGTGGTTGCAACCGCGGGTGATGGCCACCTCAATGACCAGGGGTCGGGAGACCTCACCGCGCCGCCAGGCCGCCAGCCGGTCCGGATGGTGCATCAACTTGCCGCGTCCCAGGATACGTCGCGCGGGTGGCGTCACGACCCCTCCCCCATCAGCTGCCGCTCCAGTTGAAGCAGGTCCTGCTTGCGCTCGCCGATGCGCCGCGCCGGCACTCCGGCGTAAATACCCCAAGGCTCAAGCGATTCCCGCACCAGGGAGAGTGCCCCCACCGCTGCCCCTTCGCCCAACTCACATCCGGGCAGGATGACGCTGTTGCTGCCAACGATGGCATGACGTCTCAGCACCACCGGCGCCTGGATTCTCCCGAGGACATTGGCCGGCATGGTCGGATTGGTCATGAAGGTGCCGGAATAATCCTCGCTGGAGGTGAAAATCCGCACGCCTGGCGCCAGGGTGACATAATCTTCAAGCGTGATCCCGGCCGTTGCCCCCAGATAGCAATAATTGGCGGCGTAGGCGTGGCGCCCCATGGTCAGAAAACCGGTGGCCACCACCAGGGCAAAATCATCAATGCGCACCCTGTCGCCCAGGGAGATGTTCTCGACGCAATAGAGGCTGGCGCGCTGATGCACGCGCACCTCCCGACCCAGGGATCGAAAGCCGGCGTGCCGAAGCACCTCCTCCGGCCAGTAACCCCCGCCCAGGTGCGGCATGACCGGGCGCCCCGGCTCAGGCCCTGACAGTGGTCGGGCTTGACATGATACCCCTCGCACCCGAACCGACCATGCGTTCAATCTCCGGCGCCACCTGGCGAATCACGTTAATGGTCCGCTGCACGTGCGCAAGAGGTTGTTCCGGGCCGGAGGGGAGCATCAGCAGGGTGGAACAGTAGCGTTCGGCATGCGGAAAGGTTCGGTCGCTGGCAAGAAATCCGTACTGATGCAGGCAGGGCGCCTGGGGTTCGGCAATGATGTCATGGCGACGCAACGCTTCGATCAACGCCTCCCGATGCAAGCACACATACTCGGTGCGCAGGGGCACCTGTCCGGCGTCAAGATCGACCCGGGTCAATTCCAGCCAGGGAATATCGGCCAACCCTGCCGCGTAGGCACGATAGACCGCGCGCTGATGTTCAACACGCGCCGGCAGGCGTTCCATCTGCGCCAGTCCCATCGCCGCCTGGATGTCGGTGAACTTGAAGTTGGAACCGGAGATCTGGTGGCATTCGGAGAGATCCGCCCCCGACAACCCCTGGTTGCGGATGCGGCGTAGCAGCCTGGCGTCGTCGGCGTCATGACAGACGACAAAGCCACCCTGGCCGGTGGTCAGGAGCTTGTTCAACCCAAGCGAGAAGCAACCAAAGCGCCCAAACGTTCCCAGACAACGCCCCTGATAACGCGAGGAAAAAGCCTGGCAGGCATCCTCAATCAGGGTCACCCCGTGGCGTTTGGCAATCTCCAGCAGGGGGCCCAAGGCGGCAGGTGTGCCGTTGACATGCACCGGCAATATGGCGCGCGTGCGTGCGGTGATGCGCTCTTCCACTTGCGATTCATCAATCACCAACCCATCGGCGCGGACATCGACCAAAACCACCCGTGCGCCAAGCAATCGCGGTGCGGTTGCCGTCGCGATCCAGGTACGATCCGGGACCAAAACCTCATCCCCCGGACCCACCCCGGCGGCCATGAGCGCCATCGTCAGCGCCATGCTCCCCGAGGGGACGCACACCACGTGCGCCACCCCCAGGTAGTGGCCGATAGCCTCCTCGAAGGCCGCCGTCACCGGTCCCATGCTGATGTGCCGACCACGAATGGCCTCGGCGATGCGTGCAATCTCCGCCTCGCCGACCTCGATCCACCAGCGCGGGATGACTTCGGATTCGCTCATTTGTCATCTCCGCGGGCAGCGGTTGTCGACACTCCCCGGCGATCGGGAAGCGCCTCGGCCGCCGGATCCTCCTGGTGGGGAAAGTAAAGGCCCAGGTTGCGGATGGTATTGCGCCGCCATGCCTTCAGCTCCTCCTGGGAGATGCCGGTCATGTTGGCAAAGCGTTCGCGTTTTTCCGCGGTCTTGAAGTTGATACGGTCCCACTCCAAGGCGCGAAGGATATGTAGATCATGTGGGGCAAACTCATCGGTGGTGATGCAGCCGCGGCCGAAGCCGAAATACTCCTGATTGTCGAAGGCAAAGCCGGACGGCAAATGTCCCCCGCTCAGGGCCTTATCGTAGAGTTCGGTGTGTGGCAGTGGCGTGGCGATATGAAAGGAGGTCAAGTCGGCATCGAGCAGGTCGGCGAAGTTGCAGCTGTCGCGGATCTGCTCCCAGGTTTCACCGGGGCTGCCGATGACAAAATCCACCGCCGTCTCCATGCCAAGTTCGCGGCAGCGATTTACCAGGGCAGGGATGCGGCTGAGTTTCAAGGGTTTCCTCAGGATATGATCGAGAACGTATTGGTTGCCCGATTCAATGGGGAAGATCACCTGATAGCATTTGCTGCGCGCCATCAGGTCAAGGGATTCGACATCGAGCAGAAAGGCGGTGATGTTTGCGGCTTTCCAGTGCAGGTCGTAGTCGCGTTCGATCAGGCCGTTCAGGATGTGGCGATACCGGGTGCGATCGTAGTTGAGCTGGTCATCCAGGAACACCAGTTCGCGGATGCCGTATTCCCGCACCAGCCAGTCAATTTCCGCAAGGACGTTCTCCGCCGAGCGCTGGCGCACCTTGCGACCGTCGATAGCGTGCGAGCTGCAATAAATGCAGTGAAACGGGCACCCGCGCGTGGTGGTGGTCACCGCGTAGGGGAGGTAGCGGGCGTTGTAGACATTGCCGAACCGGTGGTTGGTCGGCGAGTAGCGATGCAGCCCCACCAGGTCGTAGGCGGGCAGGGGTATCGTATCCAGGTCCGCGACTTGCGCCTGGGGCGGGTTGATGCGCAGGTCGTCGTGATCCCAGAAGGCGATGCCATCGAAGGTTGCAAAAGCGCTTTTATCTTCCTCGGCCGCCAGCATCTCCAGGATGCGCGGGATGCGTGCCTCACCCTCGCCCAGGATGGCAAAATCCGCCGCCCGATTGCCCATGGCCAGTTGCGGCGTGGTGGTGGCAAAAATGCCGCCGACCAGGAGCTTGCACCGAAGGCCACGCGCCCTGATTGCCTGGGTCAATTCGTGGACGCCACGGGCGTACTCCAGGGACATGGCGGTGATGCCCACCACGTCTGGCTCTTCCCGCACAATGAAATCGAGCACCTGGTCGAGGGAGAGGTTATCCAGGTTGGGGTCAAGCAGGGTGATTGCGTGGCCGCTCTGGCGAACGATGGCGCCGAGCAGGGCCAGGGTATAGGGCGGAACCAGCCATTTGCGTTTGCCGAACCAGCCCGTGTTGGGCATCGTGATCACGACCTTGAGCTTCCTGGGCACGGCGCACCTCGTCACAACGCGGTAGGCGGCATCCTGCTGGCATCTCCCCACTCCCTCGATGCCCCGGTCGGGCGCAAGCCGACACGCAGCTCCAAAATCACGCGCCAACGCCTGCCGTTACCCCACCCCGACCCTCGGCCCACCCTAAAGGAAGGTCCATCCGAGTGCAAGTGACGGCCACCGGGGTGAAGAGTGGGGGATGTCGGCCGATGCGCGGGTGGTGTGGGACACAGCCAGCGGCGGGGCGGAGGCGGTTTGAAGGGAAAAAGTGTCGTCTCAGTCGCTCCTTTGCAATTTTTACTTACTTCTGTCTGAGTGTTCCGTTGCGGGTTTCCGGGTGGGTTAGAGGGGTTAACTAACGATCGAGGTCGATGTTTACCAACTTTCGAATGGCCTGTTTATTGGAAACCGCTATTTATAATCGTGTAATATATAACTGTATAATTTAAGTAAAATATTGTTGTTGACAAAAAAGATAAATGGCGTATTTTGGCGCTATCGCTGGGATTATTTATGAAAATATAGTAGATATAACTGAATAGCAATTGAGGTGTGACATGGGGAACGACAATCCGGATCTTGAAAAATCTGTCGACGATGCCGTGATTGGTAGTGGCCGGAACGTGGGTAATGCTGGGCGTGGGGCTATCGAACTCTCGGCGTTCTCGCGTCAGCTTGGTGAACTTCGTGACAGCATCGGCCGCGTCGATGGCAGGACAACCAAGCTTGAAAAAGAGTTGGTAACTCGCAAGCTGCTCTGGTGGTTTGCATTTTTAGCCCCGTTCCTGTTTTCGCTCTGGGTGGCGTTCCACCACTGGAACACCCTGCCAGGCATGAAAGAGGCCGTCCGTCTTGCTATCCAGGACGCCTTGCAACTTTCGCCGTCTCCCCCCCTGTCCGGCCCGGCTACTCTGGCGAAGCCTCATACTGCGGCGGTGGGAGGCGGTGGTAAAGCCCAGGTTTCCGAGGCCGTCCAGTCGGCTTTTTCTCCGTCTTCCCAGCCTTCCACAAACAAATTGGCGGCAGCTGGCCAAGCAGGCGCAGCGGCAACTGACGGCTCGGGGGGTGGAAAGGCACCGTTACCCACCGACGCCTCACGTCCGGATCAGGCAACCTTTCCGTGTTCGGGTCCGCCTGCTTCCTGTCCTGGTGGCATTCAGGGAGGCTCCCAGACCCCCGACGCTTCCGCGTTGATCGACAAGGCAGTGAACGTGGCGAACAAACTGGTCGCGGACAAGGAGAAGGATATCCTCTCTTCTTTTGGACCAACCGCCGTGACCATCGCTCTTGTCCTGCTTGGTTGGGTCGGCTTGAAAAGGTTGGAGATGTATGACGCTGAGATGAACAGAATCCGGGAGGAAATGAACCATCGAATGGGGGCTCTCCAGGATTTTGTCGGGACAGAGGTTCGCGAGACCCGCAAGGAAATGGGAGAACGGCTGAAGAGCTTTACGGAAACAACCGAAAAAACGCTTAGCACCACCGCAGGGGATTTTCTCGCTAAAAACACCGAAAAGAGCCTCTCCGAAGTTCGTAAGAATCTCGAATCGGCCAAAAGGGATGCCAAAGGGGCCGGAGACTACGTAGACTCCAAAATATCCGAACTCGATAAGAAGCTTGAGAGGTTTGGCTGGATCGAGCGGTTGGGCGGTGATGTGCAGGAGCAACTGGCGGGCGAGGCAACCCCCTCGGCTGGTAGCGCCCATGATACGGTTGCAAGATTGTTTGACGAAGGCAAATTTGCTCAAGCTGTCGCGGTCACAGAGCGTGTTTTGGCAAGCGCCGAGGTAACCGGAAGCCCGGATGATTGGTTCAACCTCTCCGCCGAGCTAGGCAGGCGCGACCTTGAAAAGCTGGCCCTTCGCGCATGCGAAAGAGGGCTGGAGGCCCACGGCAGCAATGTTGACCTGCTCGCCCACGCCACGGTTTTCGCCGGCAAGGTGGGAGAGATCGCCAAGGCGGAAGGATTTGTCAAACGGCTGGAAGCGCTTGGCCGTCAGAACTGGAACTGGCGTGGCTTCGTATTTGTCGGCGACTACCTTGAGGCGATCGGCAAAATCGAAGAGAGTATTAAAATCAACGAGGTTTTCCGAAAACACATCCCCTCGGACGAGCGCGGCTACTCGCAGCCAGCG
This sequence comes from Magnetococcales bacterium HA3dbin3, assembly GCA_002753495.1. GTDB lineage: Bacteria > Pseudomonadota > Magnetococcia > Magnetococcales > DC0425bin3 > HA3dbin3. The sequence continues at coordinate 10,475 of PEAJ01000059.1, forward strand.
ATCATCCTGCACAAACTCGGCCAACACGACAAAGTGGTTGAGATATACGAGGAGGGGAAGAAGAAGCTTGGGTCCGGTGGGGCACAGCTGGGACTTGCCGCCGCGCAGGCATTCAACGCACTGGGCCAGTCCGAGAGGGCCATTGAAGCCTCCGACTTCGCCCTGATTGGGGCGACGGAATCCCAACCCAGCGCCAGCCAGGCCGCCGTGTTTTACGAGCGCGCCCGCGCCTACGATGCCCTGGCCATCCGGAGCCTGGAACGCATTCGTGCCCTCGATGACCGCGTCGATAACGATGCGTTGGCATTGTGCGTGGGCCTGGTCCAGCGCGCGCTTGCAAGTTACAAAACCGCCGTCGATATTCCGGCCCCCAAACCCGCGCGCGTCTACGAACGGCAACTCCAGGCCCGCGCCATGGTTCTTGAGACCATGCTTGCCGAAGTCGGCGTCGGCGAGGACGCCATCACTGAGATATTTGGCAAGGTGAAACAGGAGCAGGATCAGGAACAGGAGAAAATGAGGCTGTTCCGAACCCTGTTGCAACAAGCAGCGAAGGAAAAGCAGTCGGAATCTTCCGATGAGGAAGACGCCTGAGCAAGCCGCTGAGCCCACCGGGTGAGTAACCCCGGGCCACGGCCGTGGCTTCCCTGATAGCCCCCCCCCCCCCCCCCCCGCGAACACCGCCCCTAAAGCGTGTCCGCCACCCCCGCCCTTCCCCACCACCGGCCATTTTCCCCCACCGCGTGCAACGAAAAACGCGTTGCAGCACCACACGTTCGCTTCTCAAGCCGTGACGAATGGATTACCATCGACTCGGGGATGTGGTCGGGTACCGACCACAGTGGCAACGTCGGGGAAGGGGTATGACCAACAAGGCTTCGGAACATCCACAGGACCCCTGGTCGACCATGGGTCGGGTGGCGGCGTTGCGCACGGCGTTTCCGCAGGGGTTTACCGTCCTCACCTTCCCCCCGCTCGGGATGTTCCAGCAACAGGCCGACAGCCTGGAGACCATCGAACGCTGGTACCGCTGCCTCGCCGACGCCATCGCCACCTTCACGACCACCGGCACCCCGTTCTATGACCCAAAGCGGGTAGTCCACTTTCCCTCGGAGATGCCATTCTCGAACTTCCTGGCCCCGGACCCGTGCGTGGCGTTATCGGAACAACACCACACCCTCTGTTCGCAGGTGCGGCGCGGGGTCTCCCTGGCGGAAGCTGATCGGCGCCCGGAATCACAACAAGCCCTGCGCGAAGCCACGGGCATCCTGCAAAACCTGATCACCACCCTGCACGATTTGGCCGGCAAACAACGTGGACGAAAGATTCCCGCCACCTCCTCGCCAATCCATGTTGGGGATCTGCTCGCGCAGCACATACGCAACCATCGGCTCTGGGTCGATCGTTACCAGGAACACCTGACCCGGATCCTCGAATATGGCGTCGTCGATTGGGAATATGTCCGCGAGGCTGGGGATTTTGTCAATTGCGCCCTCGGCCACGCCCTGATCCGCCATGATGGCATCCTCCAGCCCATCCGCCACCGCGAGGAGTTTCACAAGCTCAACGATCTGCACAAACATTTTCACGCCACCCTGGCGGTCGACATCGAAGTGGCCAGCGCCCTGCGCTTTCGCGGCCTGACCCCCGGCGAATTTGACCATCTGCGGCGGATGGTCGTCGCCCGTCGCGGGGCGGTGCGCCAGCTCAGCCGCGAGCTGATCGACCAGATGGCGGCAGCCTTCGACAGACTCCTGCACCATCCGGGTGATCCCGTCGCGACGCAATCGACCGAGCTGCTACCCCTGCCCACCCTCACCCAAACGCACCTGGCGGAAAATATCCTCGGTTGGCAAAACCGCATACTTGGGTTCGTCAACCGCCCCTTTGACATCGGCATCGATGGACTTCTCCTCCACACCACTTGCCCGACCGGGAAGCGCATCCACACGGCCATAGGGGACCCGATGCGCTTCAAGGCCTACGAGCAACCCTTGCTGGCGATGGAGCGTCTCCACATGCAGGCACACGCCACCGCGACGATCGTCGTCGCCCTGGTGCGCGCCGGCCAGACGATCGAGGCGCGCACGATGACGGCAACCCTGGAACAGGACGTTGCCCGCCTGATCGCGTTCATCCGCAAGACCGGGGAGATCATCGGCGTCGTCGATGCCTGAACAAATCTCTCAACACCCTCAACCCCGCACGGCCTCATGCCTGACCCCGACTCCCCCCGCCGACAGCGCACCAAAACCCTGGCCAGCCAGGTCAATTCCGGCCGGGTCGTACCCTCCTCCGCAAATCAGGGAAGGAAATTCCATGAAAAACATCCTGATCCTCAATGCCCACCAGCACTACCCCTTTGCACCCGGCAGGCTGAACGCCTCCCTGGTCGAGCGCATGATCGTGCACCTGCGCGCCAAAGGTTACACGGTTCAGGTCACCACCATGCAGGATGCCTATCAACCCGAGGCGGAAATGGAAAAACACCGCTGGGCCGACACGGTGATCGTGCAAACCCCGGTCTACTGGATGGGCGTCCCCTGGATCTTCAAGAAATACATGGACGAGGTCTATTCCGCCGGCGTCATGGGCCTGTTGTGCGATGGCGATGGTCGAAGCTCCAAAGCCCCGAAGAAAAATTATGGCATGGGCGGCAAATTGACGAAAACTCGATACATGCTTTCGCTCACCTTCAACGCGCCGAAAGAGGCCTTCGACAACCCCGACGAACCCTTTTTCGCCGGCAAGGGGGTGGATGATCTGTTCCTGCCGCTGCACTTGACTTTCAAATTTTTCGGCATGCACCCCCTGCCGACCTTCGTCTGCTATGACGTGATCAAGGCCCCCGCAATCACCGAGGATTTTGCCAGACTGGAGGCCCACCTCGCCGCCCACTTTCCAGCGGCCGGATAGCAGCTTGCCGAGCGGGGATCATGCGGATCCCAGGTCATTTGTGGCGAGTAAAATGGGGTCCAGGGGGCTGGCTCCCTGGTGGGTCCAGGGCAAAGCCCTGGTGGGTCCAGGGCAAAGCCCTGGTGGGTCCAGGGCAAAGCCCTGGTGGGTCCAGGGCAAAGCCCTGGTGGGTCCAGGGCAAAGCCCTGGTGGGTCCAGGGCAAAGCCCTGGCGGGTCCAGGGCCAAGCCCCGG
>PEAJ01000060.1 GCA_002753495.1 Magnetococcales bacterium HA3dbin3
TCATCATCGGCGCAGGCGGTGCGGGAGACATTGAAATATCTACAGAAAATCTTTCCGGTGCGCCAATGTGAGGATGTTCAATTCCAGAGTCGTCGTCGTCCCTGCCTGCAATACCAGATTCGGCGCTGCTCCGCGCCCTGTTGCGCACGCGTCACCCAGGAGCAGTATGCCCACTGGACGCACGAAGTGATTCTCTTTCTCGAAGGTCGCGACCGACAGCTGGTCCAAGAGCTGGAAAAGGGGATGTGGGAGGCGGCGGCACGGGAGGATTTCGCCATTGCCGCGCAGCTGCGGGATCGGATGCGGGCGATTCGCCTGGTCCAGGAACAGCGACGTCTGGATCTGGAACCGGATGACGACCTGGATGTGGTCTGCATCACCGAGCGGGAGGGCGTGCATGCGGTTCAGGTTTTTTTCGTGCGCGCCGGCATCAACCTTGGCAATCGCGGCTTTTTCCCGGAGAACGCGACCGGCGTGCCGGCACCCGAGGTATTGGAGGCCTTTCTGATGCAGTTCTACGCCGACAAAAAGGCGCCGGCGGAGGTTCTGGTCAATCTGGAACCCCCCGACATCGGCTGGCTTGCCCAAGCCCTGGGGTGTTCCCTGCGTCTGCCGCGTCGGGGGGGCAGACGGCGTTTGCTGGAGATGGCCATCGCCAATGCCGACGAAGCCCTTGGTCGCCGCTTGCGCGGCGAAGCGGAAACGAACCGGCGCCTGAATGAACTGGCCCAGATCCTTGGGTTGGGTGCGACGCCTGGGAGGATCGAGGCGTTTGATGTCTCGCACCTGCGCGATGCGCATGTGGTGGGTTCGCGGGTGGTGTTTGGCCGTGGAGGATTCGTCAAGGGTGAGTATCGTCGCTACGCCCTGGCCAACCCAGGCTTGGAGGATGATACCGCGCGCATGGCGACGATGTTGCGGCGACGCCTCACCGCCCTGCGCAAGGAAGATTCGGAAAAATGGCCTGATCTGCTGCTGCTCGACGGCGGTCAGGGCCAGCTGAACGCCGTCGTGGCCGTCGTCCGCGAGCTGCAATTGGAACCACTGGCCCTTTGTGCCATGGCCAAGGGTCCCGACCGCAATGCGGGCAGGGAGCGGCTGTTCTTGCCGAGCAGGGAGATGCCCCTTATACTGCCTCCGGACTCGCCGGTTCTGTTTTTGTTGCAGAACATTCGTGACGAAGCCCACCGTTTTGCAGTGGGCTACCATCGGCTTAGGCGCAGTCGCGAGCAGCGCCGTTCCGGGCTTGATGCCATACCCGGTGTCGGCGGTAAGCGCAAGCAGGCGTTGATGCGTCGTTTTGGTTCCCTCACCGGGGTGCGCCGGGCCACGGTCGCGGAGTTGGCCACCGTCGAGGGGATCGCGTTTGGTCTGGCGGAGCAGATCCACGCATTTTTGCACAGCGAAGAGTGATTGGCGTTTGCCATGCCCTGGATTCATCTCCCTAACATTTTGACGGCAATCCGGATTGCCCTGATTCCGTTCTTCATCGCAAGCGTCTACCTGCCCGGGGCGTGGGGAAAGATCTTGCCGACCCTGTTTTTCTCCCTGGCGGCGATCACGGATTGGGCGGACGGCTATGCCGCTCGACGTTGGGGATTGCTTACGCCGTTCGGCAAGTTCTTCGACCCGGTGGCGGATAAGCTGTTGATTGTCTCCGCCCTGGTTCTGCTGGTGGCGGAGGGTCGTGCCCCTCTGGTTCTCGTCCTGCTCATCACCGCCCGGGAGATCACGATCACCGGGTTGCGCGAGTACATGTCCGGTTTGGGTTCCTCGGTTCCGGTTTCCAGTCTCGCCAAGTGGAAGACTGGCTTCCAGATGGCCGCGATCATCATGTTGTTATTACAGGATGGATTGCTTGGTCTCCCTTTGACTCTGCCCGGAACCCTCTGCCTGTACATCTGCACCATTCTCACCTGGCAGACCGGCTACCAGTACCTGGCCCAGGCCTGGCCGCGCATCCGCTCCAGCATCTGAAAGGGGCTGTTTGAAAACGCGCAGTTTGCCGACCCGTGAGGGGAAACGATGCGCGGATGCGCGGTGCCCTGTGTTGACCACCCTGGACCATCGCGCAGTGGATTGACAGGGCCGCCACAAGCAGGACGGTGTTTTCAAACAGCCTCCGAAGTGTTCATCCTTGAAGTCCGGCCTGTGGCCCGTCGTTTGTGAGGGGTTGACGGGGGGGGATTAATTCCCTATAACAGCGGCAGCCCGGCGCGGGGCGCGATGTTCTCTTCCCCGGGTGATGGCGCCCGGGGGCCTTTGGCGGCGTGGTCGCGGGCGGGCTCGGGTGTGCAGGGTCTGGTCCGGGCGGGAGTAGCTCAGGGGTAGAGCGCAACCTTGCCAAGGTTGATGTCGGGGGTTCGATTCCCCTCTCCCGCTCCAGACTTTTCCCGGCGTCGCGGGCACGGCGGGGTGTTGTGTTCGTCCCTTCCTCGTTGGTCGGGGTGCGGGTTGGTGTGTGTATCGTCGGGGCCGAGGCCCATTCCAGATCAAGCTGGGCGTGAGGCAGCCAAACACAGTGGGTGCCTGGTCTGGGATCGAGCCGAGGCCTTGGCACGGAAGCGGTGGCCGGGTGGCGAAGGGGTCTAACGCTGAGGTCTGCAAAACCTTTATTCGTGGGTTCAAATCCCACCCCGGCCTCCAGACTTTTTCAGGTGTTCATTTTTTTGTGCGGCGTGCGGGAGTAGCTCAGGGGTAGAGCGCAACCTTGCCAAGGTTGATGTCGGGGGTTCGATTCCCCTCTCCCGCTCCAGTCTGGTTTCTCCGGTTTTACATGCGGGTTCTTCACGCCGGCGGCGGATCGGAGGGTGTCGTGGTGTGCCCCCTCCGTGGTTTATCCTTTGTCCTGGAAGGGGGGATGCTTCGCCGAGAACGCCGCAAAACGCCGCAAGAGTGGCGGTCTCGCCTGCGCAAGGGGCGAGGGGTCGCAACGCAACGGCTGGCTGAGGCTATTTTCCAGTCCGTTGCCAACTTCTGACCAAAGGATTTAACAAATGTTTTACCCTGACGAGAAGGTCGCCGTCTTCATCGACGGATCGAATCTCTACGCGGCTATTCGTTCACTTGGTTTCGATTTTGACTACAAGAAATTGCTTGATTACTTTCACTCCCGCTGTCGTCTGGTTCGTGCCTACTACTATACCGCCCTGGGTGATGACCAGGAGTACTCCCCGATCCGGCCGCTGGTGGATTGGCTGGCCTACAACGGCTACACGGTCGTGACCAAGCCGATCAAGGAGTATGTCGATCCGGCCACGGGCAACAAGAGAACCAAGGGCAACATGGATATCGAGATTGCCGTTGGCATGATCACCATGGCGCCATACTACGATCACGCGGTGTTGTTTTCCGGTGATGGCGATTTTCGGTCGATTGTCGAGGCGGTTCAGAACCTGGGCAAACAGGTGACGGTCGTCAGTTCCCTGGTGACGCATCCGCCGATGATCGCCGACGAGCTGCGACGCCAGGCCGATGAATTTATCGAGCTGGACTCCATCAAGGATAATCTGATTCGTCGTCCCGGCTAGGGTATTTGGCCCGGGGAGGGGTGTGGCGGCGTCGCCGTGACTGGACCGGATGGTGTCCGGCGGGGAAAAAATTGCGGCCCCTCCCCGCCATCCCTTGCGCAGTGGGTTTGAGTTCTTATATCTACGTCTGCGAATTCAAGCCCATGAGCGGTGCCCTTTTCCTGTTTGCCGGTTGTCTCTCGCGACTGGGCGGTTTGCGGGGTCGGCGCCTTCAGGACGGGTGATTGCCAAACGCGATGTTATTCATGAGTGTGTTTGCCCGGCGGAAGGGCGTTCGCCCGGCGAGAGGCGCGCGAAAGGAATGGGATCATGGGGAAAACGGCCTTCCTGTTTCCGGGACAAGGGGCCCAGTCGGTGGGTATGGGCAAGGAGTTGCTCGCCTGTGGCGGATCGATCGCTGCGTTGTTTTCCGAGAGCGATCGCGTGCTGGGCTTCCCCTTGAGCCGGTTGATGCTTGAGGGGCCCGAAAACGAGCTGACCCTGACCGAAAACACCCAGCCGGCTCTGGTTACCACGGCCATGGCTGCCTGTCAGCTGGTCACCGACCGCACCGGATGGCGACCGGATTATGTCGCCGGTCACTCTCTGGGTGAATATGCCGCGGTTTGCGCCGCCGGCGGTTTCACGTTCGCCGAGGCCATCGCCCTGGTTCGCTTGCGTGGGCAGGCGATGCAAAAGGCGGTGCCGGTCGGGGAGGGGGCGATGGCGGCGATCCTCAACCTGCCGACGGAGCAGGTCGAGGAGGTGTGTCAACAAGCACAGCAGGAGAGCGCCGGGGTGTGCGTCACCGCCAACTACAACACCCCCGGCCAGATTGTCATCTCCGGAAAAAAGCAGTCGGTCGAGAGGGCGGTCGAACTGGCCAAAGAACGCGGTGCGAAGCGTTCGATTATGCTGGCAGTTTCGGCGCCCTTCCATTGTCCTCTCATGGAGCCGGCCGCACAGCAGATGGCCGCGGCCCTGGAGAGGATCACCCTGCGTGACCTTTCCGCCCCCCTTGTCGCCAACGCCACCGGCGTCGAGGTCACGGCTGGAGACGAGGTGCGCAGGTTGCTGGTGCGTGCCATCACCGCTCCGGTGCGCTGGGAGGCGGTGGTGCGACGCATGATGGCCCTCGGCGTGACCACCTTCATCGAATTGGGAACCGGCAAGGTGCTGAGCGGCATGATCAAGCGCATCGATAAGAGTGTGGCTGTTTACAACGTCGCCACTCCCGACGATCTGGCTGTCCTGCCAGCTGCCTGATCTCCCTCTCGTCCCGGGTTTGTGTACTTTTTTCGTTTTTGAGGTTTGCCATGCTCCATGATCGTGTTGCCCTTGTCACCGGTTCGACCAGCGGTATCGGCCGGGTGACCGCGCTTGAACTAGCTCGGCGCGGGGCGAAGATCGTCGTTGCCAGCAACGAGGGCGGGCGCATCCCGGAGGTGGTAGGAGAGATACGCGGCCTTGCTTCCGAAGCTGAAGGATACGAGGTCGATGTCACGTCGCGTCCGGGTCTGGAGGAGATGGTCAAAAAGGCCACCGATCGCTTCGGCCGCATCGACATTCTGGTCAACAATGCCGGCATCACTCGCGACAATCTGATGATCCGGATGAAGGATTCCGAATGGGAGGATGTGCTTAACGTCAACCTCTCCAGTGCCTTCTATCTGACACGTCTGGTTCTGCGTTCGATGATGAAGGCGCGCTATGGGCGCATCATCAACGTCGCCTCGGTGGTCGGTGTTTCCGGCAATGCCGGTCAGGCCAACTATGCCGCCAGCAAGGCCGGGTTGATCGGTTTCAGCAAGAGCGTCGCCCGTGAAGTGGCCGCGCGCGGCGTCACGGTCAACTGTGTGGCGCCCGGCTTTATCCAGACCCGCATGACCGATGCGTTGAACGCCGCGGCAAGGGAGGCTATGCTGGCGCAGATACCACTGGGCACCATGGGGAAAGCGGAGGATGTGGCCTGCGCGATCGCCTTTTTAGCCTCGGACGAGGCCGGCTATATCACAGGGGAAACAATCCACGTCAACGGCGGGATGTATATGGCCTAGGCGGCGTGGGTGTGGATTGGGGGTTGTCTTCGGTCGATTCTCCTGTCATAACGCCTTGGTTTTCATGATCACAGGAAGGGCATCATAAGAAGGGAAACAATCTCATGAGCGATATTGCACAACGTGTCATCAAGACCGTGATTGAACAGCTGGGCGTGGATGCGAACATGGTGACCGAGGAGTCCAATTTCGTCGACGATCTCGGCGCGGATTCGCTGGACACGGTCGAGCTGGTCATGGCCCTCGAAGAGGAGTTCGGGTGCGAGATTCCGGACGAAGATGCGGAAAAGATCACCACCGTCAAACAGGCCATCGAGTACATCAAGGCACGCCTTGAGTCCTGAACATATTGAATCCATTTGCAGCGTCGGCCGCATGGAAGACGGGCTGACGCTCACTTTTTGGGAGAATTTTCCGTGGAGCGGAGAGTCGTTATTACCGGTGTGGGTCTGATCACCCCCTGCGGTACCGGAAAGGATAAGACCTGGTCCGCCCTGGTGGCCGGGAAGTCCGGGATTGGTCCGATCACCCGTTTCAACGCCGAGGAATATTCCACGCGCATTGCCGGCGAGTGCAGGGATTTCAACCCCGAGGATTGGATCCCGAAAAAAGAAATCAAGAAGATGGATCTGTTCATTCACTTTGGTCTGGTGGCCGCCCAGTTTGCCTGGGAAGATTGTGGGTTGGTCGTCACTGAGGAGAATGCCAGGCGTATTGGCTCGATCATCGGTTCCGGAATTGGCGGTCTCATTTCCATCCAGAATCAGGCCTGGGCGCTGAAGGAAAAAGGCCCCAGGCGCATCTCGCCCTTTTTCATCCCGATGTCTCTCTCCAACCTGATCTCCGGGCATGTGGCGATCAAGTACGGATTCAAGGGCCCCAATCATGCGGTGGTGACAGCCTGTGCCACCGGCAGCCACGCCATCGGCGACGGCATGCGCATCATCAAGCGCGGCGAGGCCGATGTCATGCTTGCCGGCGGCGCCGAGGCCGCTCTGTGCGAACTTGGAGTCGGCGGATTTGCCGCGGCCAAGGCCCTCTCCAGCCGCAACGACAACCCCGAAGCCGCTTCGCGTCCGTGGGATCGCGACCGCGACGGTTTCGTACCCTCGGAAGGGGCAGGGGTGGTGGTCCTGGAGGAGCTGGAGTCGGCAAAAAAGCGCGGGGCGCAAATCTACGCCGAGGTGTGTGGCTACGGCATGTCTGGCGATGCCCACCACATCACCGCCCCAGACCCCGATGGCGACGGGGCCGCGCGCTGCATGCAGGCCGCCCTGGACGACGCCCGGATCCCCTCCGATAAGGTTGGGCATATCAACGCCCACGGGACCTCAACCCCCTTGGGCGATGTTGTCGAAACCATGGCCATCAAGCGGGTCTTCGGCGCCGAAGAGGCGAAAAAAATCCTGATCTGCTCCACCAAGTCCATGACCGGGCACCTGCTGGGTGCCGCCGGCGGCGTCGAGGCAATTTTCACCGCCATGGCCCTGCGTCACGGCGTCATTCCACCGACGATCAACCTCGACAATCCTGACATCGAGGCCGGCTGCGACCTGGATTATGTCCCCCATACCGCCCGGGAGAAAAGCGTGGAGTATGCCGTCTCCAACTCCTTCGGGTTCGGGGGGACCAACGCCTCTCTGGTGCTGAAGCGTTTCACCTGAGCCTTCCTTGAAGCTGATCCTCGATAAATGGCGTCTGCTCGCTCTGGGAGGGGTGGTTCTCGGGTTGGCCGTGGCTGGCTTGGTCTATCGGGACTTCAGGGGGTTTCTCTCCCATCGGGTTGCCAAAACGACGGAGCTCTCCATCGCCAAAGGGTGGGGAATCCAGAAGATCGCCGGGGAGCTTGCCGAGCGCCAGGTGGTCGCCTCGCCGCTCTGGTTTGTGTTCCTTGATCAGTTTCACGGCACGGGTTCCATCAAGGCGGGGTATTATCGCTTCGAGCCGGGCGAGGATGCGGCAACGGTCCTGAAGCGCCTGCGCAGCGGTGATGTCGCCAAGGGCAGGTTGGTGATTGCCGAGGGGTTGACCGTGCGCGAGGTGGTCGACCACATGAGGAAAGCAGGGCTGCAGGAGGCGGTCACCGCCCTCGCCGACCCCGCGCTGCCGCAGCGCCTGGGGGCCAATGTCCGTTCCCTGGAGGGGTATCTCTTTCCGGATACTTACATCTACCGCGTCAAGGATCCGAAGGATGATCTGGTGACGCGTATCATCACCCAGGGCCGAAAGGTTTTCGAGCAGGAGTGGTTGACACGACCGACCGGCTACGCCTTGACCGCCTACGAGGCTTTGATTATCGCCTCGATGATCGAAAAGGAAACCGGGCAGGTGGCGGAGCGTTCCCACGTTTCGGGCGTGTTCCATAACAGATTGAAGCGCAAGATTAAGTTGCAAAGTGATCCGACTGTCGTCTACGGCATTCCCGAATTCAGCGGCCCCATCACCCGCGCCCATCTGCTCGCCCCGACCCCCTACAACACCTACGTCAATCAGGGGCTGCCGCCGACGCCGATCTGCAATCCCGGGCGCGCCTCGATTCATGCCGCCCTGCACCCGGACGAAACCGAGGATCTCTACTTCGTCGCCCGCGGTGACGGCACCCACCTTTTTGCCCGCACCCTGCCCGAGCACAACAAGAACGTCGCGCGGATGCACCGCCCCGGCGGTGGTTGACAAGCGGAGGCGTTCGTGGAACCTCGCGGCCGGTTTATCACCTTCGAGGGGGGCGAGGGAGCGGGGAAGTCCACCCAGGTTGGCCTGCTCGTCGCGTGGTTGCGCGCGCAGGCCCTTCCCGTGCTTGCGACGCACGAACCGGGCGGTTCCCCCCTGGCGCATGGCATTCGCTCCCTGCTGTTGGCTGAAAATTCGGGGGAGGCAATGCTCCCGGTAACAGAGCTTTGCCTGATTCTCGCCGCCCGCGCCCAGCACGTGACCACCACCATCCGCCCGGCGCTTGGCCGTGGGGTGTGGGTGGTGTGTGACCGCTTCAGCGATAGCACCCTGGCCTACCAGGGCGCGGGTCGGGGGCTGGACAGTGAGCGCATCGCCTGGCTGGGTGAACTGGTCACTGGTGGTCTTCTTCCCGACCTCACCCTGCTGCTCGACATCCCCACCGAAGTTGGTCTGGAGCGCTGCCGCCAACGCCATGCCACCCTGACACGTTTTGATCGCGAAGAGTTGGCGTTTCATCGCCGGGTGCGGGAGGGGTTTTTGCGACTCGCCGAACGGGAACCACGACGCGTGCGCGTCATCGACGCCACCCAGCCGCCCGCGACCGTTGCGCAGCGCATCCAGGAGGAGCTGGCGCATGTCCGAGCCAGGGTTTGATTCCAATTTGCATTCGACGCGAGAACGAGGCGGCGAGGAGAAGGCTTGGAATGATGCGATCGTTGGGCAGGAGGAGGGGGTTGCCCGCCTATCGGGTCTTCTCACCAGCGGACGTTTGCCCCATGCGTTGCTGTTTTCCGGCCCCACGGGCGTGGGCAAGGCAACGACGGCACGGGCACTGGTTGCCGCGCTCTTCTGCACACGCTTAGGCGATGCCTCCAACCACCCCGGTTCGGGATGCGGTCATTGTCGGCCTTGTCTCAAGATCGCCGGTGAGCAGCATCCTGACTGGGTCCAGATCACGCTGCAACCGGACAAGACACGCATCGCCGTCGAACAGATCCGCGATCTGCGCGCCTTTCTTACCCTGACCCCCCTGGAGGCTCGCCTGAAGGTGGCGCTCATCGACGATGCCGCCCTGATGAATGAAGCTGCCGCCAACGCCTTGCTCAAGACCCTCGAAGAGCCCCCGCCGGCCTCTTCGCTGATACTCTGCACCAGCCGTCCCGGCATCTTGCCGCCGACCATTCGTTCGCGTTGTCAGCAGATCCGTTTTTTCCCCCTGCGACCGGAGGCTCTGCGGCAGGTTGCGCAGCGCAAGTTTCCCGACCTTGACGCCGATACCCTCTCCACTGCGGTGGAACTGGCTGCCGGCAGCGTCGGCCTGCTGCATCGGTTGTGCGGTGGCGACCTGCGGGAGTGGCACGCACACTTCCTCGCCGATATGGAACGTCTGCCGCACGCGCGCCTGGCGGACCTCAGCACCCTGGCCGCCTACTGGAGCGATCGGGAACGGTTTGCCTTTGTGCAAACCTTCCTCATGGCCTGGTTCCAGGCTACCATCCGTTCGCGCCTTTCGCGGTGGCAGCCCGGAGGCGCGGAGAGCCGCATCCTTGACTTGGCGCGGCAAAGCCGTGAAACATTGGCCCAGGTTGAGACTTTCAATCTCAACCGACAGATGGCCCTTGAGACGGTATTCATCCACCTCGGGCGCTGGTTGGGAGCATCCATGTGAGCGTTCATCGACAGCGGGGGGATGGCGGCCGGGTCCCCACCGATACCCATGCATAAAGACCAGACCAACGCCCCGTCATTTTCAGATGAGCGGGAAGACCCGGCGGCGAACACGACGGAGATGGCAGGGTACATCGCCCCGCGTGTCCAGCAGGATGTGGAGCCGGAGGAGATCCTTGCCGATTTGCCGGATGATGCGGAAGATCCCTCCGAAGCTGCCGGGGAGCCGATCGCGCGCGAAGCCCCACCGCCCATTCCCGAGGGGGAGGTGTGGCAGATCGTTGGTTTGCGCCTGCCGCACGCCTGCATGACCTACCGCGTGGCGGCGAGAATGCCCATGCTGCAAGCCGGGGCACAGGTCGTCGTCCAGACCCGTCATGGCGAGGAGAGCGCAACCGTCGCATTCTCCACCCACACCGAAGAAACACCGGAGCAGGATCGGCTTCTTCCCGGCCCGATCACCCAGATCAAGCGGGCGTTCACGCCCGCCGACCATGACTTTCAAAAATGGCGGGTCGAGAAGGAGGCACAGGCGCGAAAATTGTGCAAGGAGAGCATCCGCCGGCTGGGACTGACGATGCGTCTTTCGCGCGTCACCTTTCTGCCGGATCGATCCAAGGCCATCTTTTATTTCACGGCGGAAAACCGCGTCGATTTTCGGGAGCTGGTACGTGTTCTCGCCCGGAACTTCCAGATACGTGTCGAAATGCGCCAGATTGGCGTGCGCGACGAAACCCGACTCCTGAGCGGTCTCGGCCCCTGCGGACAGGTCTTTTGTTGCGCCGGACATCTGGACAAGTTTCACCCGGTCTCGGTGCGGATGGCCAAAAACCAGGAGCTGTCGCTCAATCCCGATGCCATCTCCGGGGTGTGTGGTCGTTTGATGTGCTGTCTCGGCTTCGAGAACGATCTTTATCGTACCCTGCGCGGGTCCCTGCCCAAGATCAACTGTCGCATGCGCACCCCGGAAGGGCGAGAGGTGCAGATTCGCGGGATCCATCCCCTTCGTGGCGTCGCCGACGTGCAATACAACGATGAGGTTGGCGGCAAGGGGACCCTGTCGATTTCGGAGCTGACCTACATCGATCCGCGCGATCGGCCAGCCGGCAGCAAGAACGCGGAGGAGGAGACCGCCGTCGTCGAAGAGGCCGATTTGCCGGTCGTGGCCCTGTTGACCACAAGCCCGCGCCCGGCAACGGTCACCCGAAAGGAAAAATCACCACCGGAAAAACCAGCGGCCACCGCAACCACCAAGAGTGCCGAAGGGGGTGAGAAGCGTCGGCGGCGCCGGCGGGGCCGCAAAAAGAAGGGTCCGGACGGGGGAAACAATGCCCCCAACGGCCAAGCCCCACGGGCCGATGCCCCAGACAAGCCACCCGCCACGGGGGAGAAATAAGCGCATGACCACGGCCATGGTGTTTGCCGACAGCCACGCCCATCTCGACTTTCCCGACTATCAAGGGGAGTGGGAGCAGATATTTCTTGCGGCGCAACAGGCCGGGGTCGGGTATGTCACCACCGTTGGTACCCGTTTGGCCGGGGCGGAGACCCTCTGTGCCATGGCCTCTCGCTTCCCCAACCTTTATGCCACGGTCGGCGTGCATCCGCACCATGCCAAGGAGGAACCGATCACAGTCGAGGAGATCCTCGCGCATTGCGACCATCCCAAGGTGGTGGCGATCGGGGAGAGCGGGCTGGATTTTCACTACGACTTCAGCCCACGCCCGCAACAGGAGGCCAATTTTCGTGCGCACATTCGTGCCGCGCATATCGCCGACCTGCCGCTGATCGTCCATACCCGAGAGGCGGAAGAGGCAACGCGCGCCATCCTGGATGACGAGGGCATCCCCGGCCGTGGCGGGGTGATCCACTGCTTTACCGGTACCAAGGAGATGGCGGAATGGGCCCTGGCGCGCGGATTTCACCTCTCCTTTTCCGGCGTGCTGACCTTTCGTACCGCCCAACCCTTGCGCGAGATCGCCGCACAGGTTCCGCTCGATCGCATCCTGATCGAGACCGATTCGCCCTACCTGGCGCCGGTGCCGTTTCGTGGCAAGCGCAACGTGCCGGCGCATGTCGTTTACGTCGCGCGCACGCTCGCGGAGTGCCGCCAGACGCCGCTGTCTGAAATCGCATCGGCAACGACGGAGAACTACAAGCGGCTGTTTCGGATCGATTCCCACCCCGTGCCGGAAGGGAGCAAAGCCCCGCTGCCCTCGGCAACCTTGGCCTACACGATCGGCAACAGCCTCTACCTCAACGTCACGCGCGGCTGCACCCTGCGTTGTCGCTACTGCCCGAAATGGCAGGATGAACCCCTGGTCCACCACTACGACCTGACACTTCACCGCAACCCGACCGCGGCAGAGCTGATTGCCGCCATGGGGGAGGTCGGCGGTTACGACGAGGTTGTCTTTTGCGGCTTTGGTGAACCCACGCTGCGTCTGGCGGTGATTCTCGACGTGGCCGCCGACATCAAGCGCCGTGGTGGCAAGCGGGTACGGCTCAACACCGATGGTTTGGCCAACCTGGTCCATCGCCGCGACGTTACACCGGCGTTCTGCGGTCTGATCGACGCCGTCTCGGTCTCCCTGACCGCACAAGATCAGACGACCTACGACCGCCTCTGCCAACCCGCGCTGGCCGGTTCTTACCAGGGGGTGCTCGATTTCCTGCGTGTCGTTCAGGCGCATGTCCCCCATGTCACCGCCACCGCCATTGACGGGGCGGAAGGGGTCGACATTGCCGCCTGCCGCAAGATCGCCGAAGTGCTGGGGGTGCATTTCCGGGTGCGGTTGCTGAACCGGCTCGGATGACAACCCGGCGCGCCTCTCCCGGTGACGCACGCGCACACACCCCCGGTGCCGTGCCGGACGCCGTTGGCGCCACTTTCCAGGCGAAGGCGACGCCGTCCTCTCTTGCGCACATCCTCTGCGCGACCGGAACGTGGGACAAATACCGCCCACCTTCCTTGCGTCCGCCGCCTCTCCCTGCTGGTGCAGGGCAGGGGAGGGATCACCGCCACGACCGATCGGGGATGCCCCACAGGGGGGCCGCGCGGCGCCTCGAAAAAACCCTGGTCATTCAGGTCGACCTGGACGACCAGGGCAACGTGCCATGCCGAGGAGTCATGGCGTCGGAAATCGCAATGGGACCCGGATCAGCTGAAATCCTGCCGCGGCGGCTGCTGAACATTTTCAAGATACTGTTTCCCCAAATCCTGGAACAGGGCATTCAGGGAACGAACGATCAACTCGAATTCATTCAGGGACTGGTTAATGACGTTATTCCCGATCTCCGGCCGGTTCAAGCGTTCCATGGGACCCTCCCAGCTGCGTCAAGGTTTGTTCTCCTGCTCCCTGACCAGTTTATCGTCCCGTGTGCGAAAACTCTTGAACGAAATCGTTCCTTTTTTTCCCGATTCAAGGCAATCCTGGATCTTGCCGCGATGGTTTGTTATTGTTTTTTCTTGGGAACCAAACCAGGAAAAAATTGCCCCCCGTCTTGCTCCAACTCCAGATCAGGATGGACACGGGGCGGCAACGCGTGCGCGACAAACAAACACGCTCAAACACGACGGAAAGCGCGCAACGGC
>PEAJ01000061.1 GCA_002753495.1 Magnetococcales bacterium HA3dbin3
GGTTGTGCGTCCCCCCCGGCGGGGTTCGGGGCGGAGCCCCGAGTCTTTTTTCTTTTCCCTTCTCTTTTCTTTTCTTTTCTTTTTTTCCCGCCCCCCTACCCGCGGGTGATTTTCGCATGCCTTTCGCGAAAATCGCCCTAAGGGGGCGCGCCATTGCCATGTTACTCTGCGCTGTTTGCAAAGCAACATGGCGGATTGCAAGCTTTCGCAGGTGCCGGAACACCCCCCTTTTTAAAACTTGCAATCCGCCTTGGAATTTTTGCTGGAAAGCGCAAAAATTCCAAGGCAATGGCGCGCCCCCTTAGGGCGCACGTCGCGAAAAGCACGCGACATGCGCCCGTGGGTAGGGGGGCGGAAAAGCAAAAAACCTCGGGGCTTCGCCCCGAACCCCACTGGGGCGCCGCCCCAGACCTAAGCCGGGGGGCAGGCTTAAGCCTCCCCCCGAACCCCCCAACCCCTTTAAAAAATTAAAAACAATTTTGTTGGGGCTTAAGCCCCAAACCCCGTCAGAGGGTCGGGAAAAACAAAGCCGCCCTGTGGACGCTCGATCCGCAATTGACATACCATGGCAACGCAAAGACACCTCCCCGGCCCAGTCCGGGCACGGAAGCTCGCACGCAACCACACCGTGGAACCCTGAAAGGAGATCCCCCACCATGCCAGAGTTTCGCTACACCGAGCTGCTCGAACTCGGCCCGGATACCACCCCCTACCGCCTGCTGACACGCGATCATGTCAGTACCGCCCCGTTTCAAGATGGCAAGATGCTCTGTGTCGCGCCGGAAGGACTGACCCTGCTCGCCAGCACCGCCATGCGCGATGTCTCCCACCTGCTGCGCCCCAGCCATCTGCAACAACTGCGACATATCATCGATGACCCGGAAGCCTCGGCCAACGATCGCTACGTCGCCCTGGAACTGCTCAAAAATGCCAACATTGCCGCCGGCATGATCCTCCCCAGCTGCCAAGACACCGGAACCGCCACCGTCGTCGCAAAAAAAGGTCAGCGCGTCTTCACCGGTGGCGGCGACAAGGAAGCCATCTCCCGCGGCATCTTCAAAACCTACACCGAAACCAACCTGCGCTACTCCCAGGTTGCCCCGCTAACCCTCTACGAGGAAAAAAATACCGGCAGCAACCTGCCAGCCCAGATCGACATTGAAGCGGTCGACGGTGACTACTACAAGTTTCTCTTCATGGCCAAAGGCGGCGGATCGGCAAACAAAACCTACTTGCTGCAACAAACCAAGGCCCTGCTCAACCCGCCGACACTGAAAAGTTTCCTGCGCGAGAAAATCCTCTCCCTCGGCACCTCGGCCTGCCCGCCCTACCACTTAGGCATCGTCATCGGCGGCACCTCGCCGGAAATGGTACTGAAGACCGTCAAACTGGCGACAACCCGTTACCTCGACACCCTGCCCACCAGCGGCAACGACCAGGGCCGTGGCTTCCGCGACCTGGAACTTGAAGCCGAAGTGCTCAAAATCACGCAGGAGATTGGTCTGGGCGCCCAGTTTGGCGGCAAATACTTCGCCCACGACGTGCGTGTCATCCGCCTGCCGCGACATGGGGCATCCTGCCCGGTCGGCATCGGCGTCTCCTGCTCGGCTGACCGCAACGTCCTCGGCAAAATCAACCACGACGGCATCTGGCTTGAGGAACTGGAACGCGATCCGGCCCGCTTCCTGCCCGAGATCAAGACCGACGCCCTCTCCGAAGCGGTGGTCCACCTCGACCTGAACCGTCCCATGAACGACATCCGCGCCACCCTCTCACGCCACCCGATTCGCACACGGGTGATGCTGACCGGCGCCATCGTCGTCGCACGCGATATCGCCCACGCCAAAATCCAGGAACGCCTCGACCGCGGCGAAGGGATGCCGGAATACTTCCGCAACCACATTGTCTACTACGCCGGACCGGCGAAAACGCCGCAAGGCTACGCCTCGGGCTCCTTCGGCCCGACCACCGCCGGACGCATGGACTCCTACGTCGATCGCTTCCAGGCCGCCGGCGGATCTTTCGTCATGCTGGCCAAAGGCAATCGCAGCCCGGAAGTGACCGCCGCCTGCAAAAAATATGGTGGATTCTATCTCGGATCGATCGGTGGCGCCGCGGCGCAACTGGCACAGGAGTCGATCCGCAAGGTTGAGGTGATCGACTACCCCGAACTGGGAATGGAGGCGGTCTATCGCATCGAGGTGAAGGATTTCCCCGCCTTCATCATCGTCGACGACAAAGGTAACAACTTCTTCGCGGAACTTGGATTGTAACTTGCAGGAAAAGGAGGATCGTGGCTTTCGTTCCGGCCGCCCCGGGGGGTGAACAACCTCCCCGGGGTGTTCCGAAGGTCGTCCGGGGCGCGGCTCAACTGCCCCGGTGGGGTGAAACGGCGCGTGCGCGCGCGTCGCCGGGTCGTGCATGCGGCATCGGGTACCGCTTTCGCAACACCACGGTGCGCGTCATGGTGGCTCGGCACAGTTTCTCGGGCCGGTTTGCCATTTTTCGTTGGTCGGCAAGGCAGGGATGGCATGTGTGGCATTGTTGCCCTCTATTCCTATGGTCCCCAGGGTCCGCCCCCCTCGATGCGGGAGCTGCTTGCCATCCGCGACTACATGGCCGCGCGTGGTCCGGACGCGGCGGGCGCGTGGTCCGGATCGGGAGGCAATCTGCTTCTTGGTCACCGGCGACTGGCGATCATTGACCTCGACGAACGTTCCAATCAGCCGCTGCTCTCCGCCGACGGGCGTTACGCGGTCACCTTCAACGGCGAGATCTACAACCACCAGGCGTTACGACGAGAGCTGGAAGGGGAGGGGTGCCGGTTTCGCACCACCTCCGACACCGAGGTGTTGTTGCACCTTTACGCCCGGCGCGGCACGGCGATGGTGACGGCGCTGCGCGGGATGTTCGCCTTCGCCCTGTGGGATGCGGTCGAGCAAACCCTGTTTCTGGCCCGGGATCCGCTCGGCATCAAGCCCCTCTACTACGCCGACGATGGCAGGACGTTGCGTGTCGCCTCGCAGGTCAGGTCGCTCCTGGCCGGGCATGGTGTCAATCCGGTACGCGACCCGGCGGGAGCGGTGGGATTTTTGATGTTCGGTTCGGTGCCGGAGCCGTTTACACTTTACCGGCACATCCGGTCGTTGGCGGCCGGGCATTGGCTGCTTGTGCAGCCGAACAAGGTTGGCACCCCGCAAAAATATTTTTCCCTGGCCGGGCTTTGGCATGATGCCGTCGCCGCGAGCCATTCCCTCTCCGGCGCGGATTCCGCCGCGCTTGTCGCCGAGGCGGTACGGGATTCAGTGACCCATCATCTGGTCGCTGACGTGCCGGTGGGGTGTTTTCTGTCGGCCGGGGTCGACTCCGGGGCGTTGCTGGGGGTGGCGGCGACTTCCGGCGCGGTCATGCAGTCGATCACGTTGCGATTCGAGGAGTTTCGCGATCTGCCCGAGGATGAATCGACCCTGGCGGCCGAGAGTGCGCGTGTTTTTGGTTCCCCGCACGTCATACGCACGGTGCGGCGCGAGGAGTTTTTGACTGATGTCTCCACCATCCTGGCGGCCATGGATCAGCCGAGCATCGATGGCATCAACACCTGGTTTGTGAGCAAGGCGGCGCGCGAGCTTGGATTGAAGGTGGCCATCTCCGGTCTTGGTGGGGATGAGTTGTTTGGTGGCTACTCCTCGTTTAGCGATCTACCGAAGTGGGTGCAATCGTTTGCGCCTTTGGCGCGCATTCCCGGTTTTGGTGCCATTTTGCAGCACGTGTTGACGCCGATGTTGCCTTCCGGCCTCAGCCCGAAGATTGCCGGTCTGGTTCTGCATGGCGGCACCTGGCCGGGGGCTTATTTGTTGCGGCGTGGTTTGTTCATGCCGTGGGAGTTGCCAGAGTTGTTGGGTGCTGATGTTGCGCGCGAGGGGTTGGATCGTCTGCAACCGCTCGATACCATCGGTGCCGCTTTGGATCCGGAGCCTGCTTCCGCTTATGGTCGGGTGGCCGCTTTGGAGGGGGCGTTGTACATGCGCAACCAGTTGTTGCGTGATACCGACTGGGCGAGCATGGCGCACTCCCTGGAGGTGCGGGTGCCGTTGGTTGATATCGAGTTGATTCGTCGTTTGGCGCCATTGTTGCTCAAGGGGTTGGGTCCTTCCGGCAAATCCTTGTTGGCGGCTGCTTCGCGGCCGCCGGTGCCGGTGGCGGTGGTTGGCAAATCAAAGACCGGGTTTATGGTTCCTTTTGCCGCCTGGATGCAGGAGATGCTTCCTGATTACAAGCGGCGGCGTTATCGCAAGTGGTTGTTTCGTGGTGGTCATTGGTCGCGGCGCTGGGCGGTGCGTGTGGGGCGGTCGATGGGGATCAGTATTCTTGAGGGTAATGTTGCTGGCAATCCGGGGTCGGGGTAGGGGCAAGCCATCCGTTGGGGTGGCGCGTGAGATGGGGTCCAGGGAGCGCGGCCCCCTGGACCCCATTTCCGACGCCACAAACAGCCTGGGATTGGCATAAGTCGCCGCACCCCCTGGACCCCATCTCACGCGCCACAAATAGCCCGGGATGGCATAACCGGCATACCATCACACCATCACACAATCTTGTACAACTCCATCTTCCGATACAAATTGCTGCGACTCATCCCCAACCGCTTGGCCGCGGCAACCTTCTTCCAATGCTCCGCCTCCAGCGCCTGCAGGATGCGCTGTTTTTCATCGGCGCCTGCCGCGTCGGTCGGGTCGAGGGGGGAGCCGGTCGTCGTGACGGAAAGGGCCTCGCCGTCTGTTTCTCCCTGCCCCCCGGCGCTGGTGGGGGCGGCGTTCACCCCGATCGCCGGGAGTTCGGTCGCGACCGGCACTCCCAGACTCCGATTTGTCAGCGACCTGCCGTTTCCCTGGTACTCCTTCGGCAGATGCTCCATGCGGATGCGGGATTGGTGGCAGAAGGCAAAGGCATGCTCGATGACGTTCTCCAACTCGCGCACGTTGCCCGGCCAGGGGTGACCCAGAAACAGATCCATCACCGCCGCGTCGAACCCCTGGATCTCCTTGGTGTGCTTGCGGTTGAATTTTTGCAAAAAATGCCGGGTCAGCAGAGGGACATCGTCGTGCCGGTCGCGCAGGGATGGCAGATGAATCTCAACCACCTTGAGACGGAAATAAAGATCCTCGCGAAACTCCCCCTCCTGAATGCGCGAAGGTAAATCACGATTGGTGGCGGCAATAATCCGCACGTCAACCTTGACCGTGCGCGACTCGCCAACCGGCTCGAACTCCCGCTCCTGAATAATGCGCAACAAACGCGTCTGCATCGAGTGGGGAATGTCACCGATTTCGTCGAGGAAAATCGTTCCCTTGTCGGCCATCTGGAAACGCCCGGCGCGGTTCTTGATCGCGCCGGTGAAGGCCCCCTTGACGTGACCGAACAGCTCATCCTCAAGCAACGACTCCGACAAGCCGGAACAGTTGACCTTGACCAGGGGTCCGTGGCGGCGCCGGCTTTCGTTGTGCAGGGCCTCGGCGATCAGCTCCTTGCCGGTGCCGGATTCGCCGGTGATGAGGATGGTGGTGTCCATCCCCCCTACCTCCTCGATCAGGCTGTAGATTTCCGCCATGCGCGCGCTTTGACCAATCAGACCATGAAACTGCGCGCGCCGCCCCTGCGCCGGCTGTGGATTGATCCGGCGCGCATGGTTGTGTACCACGAACACCACGCCGTCGAAGCGGCCGGCATTACCCCAGATCGGTGCCGCCGATACCTGCATGGAGTAGGATTGACTGGGGTCGAACGGGCAGGAGCGCTCCTCGCGACGTATGCTCTGCCGCTCCCGGAAAACACGCTGAAAAATCTCCACCAGATCGGGGCCGCACGGGGTCAGGTCGGCGATGGTGACCGGCCGTCCGCTGGTGTCGGTCGGAAAACCGCACAGACGATGCGCCACGTCGTTGGCACGGAGAACGGTCATGTTTTCGTCGACCAGAATGACAATCTCCTCGACATGATCAAGAACCGCGTCAAGCTGCTGCCGCAACAGGTGCCGCCAGCCGGAAACAGCGCGAAACTCCAGGGCATGATGGATGGACTTGAGCAGACGCGTCGAGGTGACCGGATCGATCAGATGGTCAAAGACCAGAACCGTCACCCCCTCGGAGGCGGGTTTGCCGCCAATGAGGAGCAGAGGCGCCCCCAGGCTCAGCCGCTGGATGCGTCCCAGCCACTCCGGATCCGGTCCGTGCGCACGCACGCCGACGAGCACGAGGTCGAAGGCGCCGCTGGTCAAGGCCTCGACCGCCGAATCACGCCCACGCACCGCCCGTACCAGAAAGTTGGTTCCGGAGAGCCAAGCCTCGATCGGAACCGGCAAATCCGCCTCCTCGCGCACGACCAGAATACGAGCCCTCTGTGGCATGACATCTCCCTGCCGTTGGTCACCCATGCGACACCCCGCCACGACCCGAAAGCGCCGGTTTTGCGTGCAAACCTGGTTGGCGCGATCGGGTACCGCCGCGATAGGGGTGGGCGTTTTGATATTGTTATTGCTGTTTATTTCAGACCAACGCCCCCCCGGGGGGTCCTTTCTGAAACAGTTTGGGACAGAGTGTATCGGACATTTTGTCCCAACACAACCGAATTGCCGGGCAAAAAGTGCCCGTTCCTGGATGGCACACCATCGGCCGGGGGGGTGTTGGGCGAATGATTTATTAAAAATTCATCATAAACAACCATTTATGTTATATGGTCAAATTGTCCCATTGAACTGGCGCATTCTGTGCATAGTTATTAGCAAAGGAGAAAATTCTCATTTTCTTCTGAAGCAGTTTCCGCACCCGTTGGGCAGGCGATGTCGGGGAGGCCATCCGAGGTGGGTGGCTGACGCGGTTGTGCAGGATGGGAAGGTTGGTCGCCGTTCTTTTGAGTCAAAGGAAAGAGCCATGAACGCCAAAGGATTGAAACTCACCGTCGCATTGTTGGCCATGGCCGGGATGGCCGCGCTTTCACAGGTGGAGGCACCCCGTTCCCAGCCGCAACCGCAGAAGCTCTCCATGGCCGCCATGGATGGTCAGCTGCAACAGGTTGACGCGCTGTTGGCCAAGGGGGCGGATGAGAATGCACGTGGCTATCTGGGTCGCAGCCCGTTGATGCTGGCCGCCGAGAACGGTCACGCCGATGTGGTGCGCCGCCTGATTGCCCGGGGCGCGGATGTCAACGCCCGTGACGCCTGGGATTTCACCCCGTTGATGCTGGCCACGCAGTGGGGATCGCGCGAGATTGTCGAGGCGCTGCTTGCCGCCGGGGCCGATCCGAGCGTTCACAGCCGCGGTGGCCTGGATGCGGTGATGCTGGCCGCGCGTTACCAATACCCGGAGCTGATTCAGGTTCTGGTTGATCATGGTGCCACCGCCGATCGTGCCGACGCGCGCGGCAAATCCGCCCTGATGCTGGCGGCGGAACGCGGTTTTGCCGATGTCGTCAAGGTGCTTCTGGCCAACGGTGCCAACCCCAATCGGCAGGGGAAAGAGGGGTACAGCGCGATCATGCTCGCGGCCAAGGGTGGGCACGAAAAGGTGGTCAGCGCGCTGCTGCTCGCCAAGGCCGACCTGAACATGCGGCATGAATGTGGTTGCACCGCCCTTCTCCTGGCGGCGGAAAAGGGATACACTGGAATTGTGGAGACGATTCTTGCCAATGGCGCCAACGTCAATGCCGCCAACGACGAAGGGACGACGGCCCTGATGTTTGCTGCCCGGCACGATCACCTGGATACAGTCCGCACCCTGATCGCCCACGGTGCCAACCCGGGGCAGACCGACAAGGATGGGAAAACCGCCATCGACTACGCCTCCAGTCGGGATCACAGCTCCGCGCTGCGGCGATTGATGGTTGCGGATGCGGGTCAGGCGTGACGCCGGAATCTCCGACCGGTCGTCGAGGGGATCGGCGATGCCCGGGGGCATAACCAGCAGGCAAACGCGGGGGGGCCTGACCTCATGACGCAAACTTCCGAGAGGAGAACCGCGACGGCGGTTCTCCTTTTCGTTGTGGTGCTCCTCGTCGTTTTGGCGGGAGTCAAGCCGGCGGCGGCCGTCGACCCGAACAGCGATGCCTACTGCGAGCGCTGCCACGGCATGGCAACCATGGCCTACCGCGATCAGCGCACCGGTCGCCTGGTCAACCTGTTCGTCGATCAGAAAAAGCTGGCGCAGTCAAGCCACAAGACCGAAACCTGCCTGGATTGCCACAGCAGCGGGTTCAAGAAGTTCCCGCACGATGCCGCCTCCCGCCTGGAGACGCGCCATTGCGTCGATTGCCATGTCGAGAACAAGCACTTTTCGCGCAAAAAGTTTGAGAAGATCGAACGCGAATTCCTGAACAGCGTTCACTTCCAGGCGATGCCGGATCGTTTCGACTGCTTCTCTTGCCACGATCCGCACACCTTTCAGTCCACCACCAAGGAGACGGAGGTCAGCCTGACCGTTGCGCGCGACAACGCCATTTGCCTTGGCTGTCACGATACCCCCGTCGGGGCGGTCACCGACGTTGCCGCGGCGAGCAAAAAGCGCGTCGTCAACCTGGAAGTGGCCCACGGCTGGTTGCCGGAGGTAAAGCTGCACTGGCGGGCGGTGCGTTGCCTGGAGTGTCACACCCCGACCTTGGGGGGCAGCCATGTCATCGTCAAGGCCACCTACGCCGAACGTGACTGCGTCTCCTGCCACAGCCACGACTCCATCCTCAAGACCAAGCTCTACAAGTATCGCGCCCAGGAGGATCGCCAGAAGGCCGGCTTCATCAACAGCGCGGTGCTCAACGATGCCTACATCGTCGGCATGACGCGCAACCGCTGGGTGGATGATGCCAGCCTGGCCCTGGTTGGTCTCACCCTTCTTGGCGTCTCCCTGCACGGGTTGGGGCGCTGGTTCGCCGCCCGGCGGCACAATCGCACCCGGAGGTGATATCGTGAGCGGCACGGTCGAACTCTACCCGTTGTGGCTGCGCGTCTGGCACTGGTTCAACGCCACCAATTTTCTTCTGCTGCTTCTTTCAGGGGTGGTGCTGCACTTCTCGGAGAGCCTACAGGGGGTCATGCCCTTTGCCACCGCGCGCATGCTGCACAATGTTTGCGGCGTTCTCATGGCAACGGGCTACGGGCTGTATCTTCTCGGCTCCATCCTTTCGCGCAACTGGCGCCACTATGTGCCAGAGCGGCAGGGGTTCATGGCGCGCAACCTGGCCCAGATTCGCTTCTACGCCACCGGCATTTTCCAGGGCGATCCGCAGCCGTTTCCGGCGACGGTGCGGGCCAAGTTCAATCCCCTGCAACAGGTCACCTATCTCGGGGTGATGTTCGGGATGGTGCCGGTCCTGGTGATAACCGGGGTGGTGTTTTTCTTTCCGGAGTATGCCCCCGACCGCATCCTGGATCGCGGGGGGCTTTGGCCGTTTGCCATCCTGCATCAGGTGGTGGCGGCCCTTCTGGTGGCCTTTTTGATCGGGCACATCTACCTGGCCACCGCTGGCGAGACCCTGCTCGGGGAGTTTGAAAAAATGGTGTTCGGCGAAAAGGTACGCGCGGAGGAGACGACCATGACCACCGACTCGCGGCAAAACAAACCGGCCGACGATGCCCAACGCGGCATCGGTCACGTCACTGCCCTGGTGCTGCTCCTGGTCGCGGCGGTGCTGATCGGCACCGGCAAGAAGTGGATCTATCCCTTCCTGTTCGAAAAATACACCGGGGTGGTCAATCGCCCGCTCACCTATGCCAGTTCGAAGGCGGTCAGCGATGTCGAGTTCGAGGCGATCGCCCGCGAACTCACGGAGAAGGTTCGTGCCGAAAAGGCCGAACGTGTCGTCGAGAAGGAGTCCAATCCTTTTGCGCGGCGCGTCAAGGCCGGCATGCTCATGCAAACCCGCTCTTTCCTGCACGAAACCCCCTTTCCGCACGTTCGCTACTTCCGCGAGGCGGGTATTCGCCAGTATGAGGGACCGAAGACCTGTCTGCGTTGTCATGCGACGATGAACATCACCGACGGCGGCAAGGTGGCAAGCGTCGATACCCTTAACGACGTGGTGGAGAGCATCCACTACAAGTTCCAGCAGACCTCGCCGGGTTTCAGCACGTATGGTTATGACGGGCGTCAGGTCAACGCGCCGGGGTCGCGGCCGATCCCGGTCGGCAAGATTGATCGTGCCTGTGGCGTGCCGGGGTCGTTCTCCTGGACCGGTTGGGCAGAGCTGGCGGTTTCGCGGCCGCATCAACCGGAACCGGGTGGCGCGGTGACGGCGGCGGTCGCGACCGAGGCGCTCAAAGGTGTCCCGGCGCAGCCGGTGGCGGCGATGCCCGCGCATGATGCCGCCTTGCACGATGCCGCCAGCCATGCCATGTCGGCCAAGGGTGATCTCATACCCACGCCCAGGCGCGAGGCTGGCACGGTGACCCGCAGCGAGGGGTGTGGTCAGTGTCACATTGGTGGGGGTTATCATCCGGCCACCGAGAAGATGATGCCGATTGGTGATGTTCCGGAGACGGTCAAGCAGGGGATCGACTGTCTTGTCTGCCATGCCCAGGCTTATGACATGAATTTCCGCCATGTCATTCGCGATGCTGGTGGCATGCGTTGGAACCAGGATCGCACCCTGAAGGCGGCGTTGTCGGTGGGTTTGCCGGCGCGGGACAACTGCATGTTCTGTCACCAGCACAACATGGGTGGCGACCTTGAGGCCGGTTTGCCGGCCAATGCCGCGCCACGCAATTTGGGGCATGAAAATCAACGTCTTTTGCATCCTGGGGCGAAGCGGGCCAACTCCAACACCGTCGAAACCGACGTGCATGCCAAGGCGGGTTTGACCTGCACCGACTGTCATGTGCCGGTGGGGCACAAGATTCCGCGTGGCACCAAGGGGGTGGATCTGGTCGCCACCGATCTGCCTGGGCGCGAGGTGACCTGCGAGGGGTGTCACACCAATGCCGCGCATTTAAAATCTCCCTATCGCGCCATTCTGAATGGGCATCTCGATCGGGTCTCTTGCGAGGCGTGTCACATCCACAATCTGGGTGCCGACAGTGTGGTGTTGCGCGACTGGATTCATCCGGAGTGGAACGAGGAGGAGGGGATTTACATTTACCGTGACGTCTTGCGTTCCGGCGCGGCGGGGAAGGGGATGTTGTTTTTGTGGTTCAACGGTAACGGGACTTTCCTTGCCAATGCCTTGGGTGACAATCCGCAGGGGGATGGCACCTACAATCCGCTCATGAACCAGATGGCGCGCATTGATGATCCGGGGATGATTGAGCAGGTGCGGCAGGCGGCGCTTCAAATCAAGAAGAAGTATCCGAGTCTGGATGTCGAGCGTTATGTGCGTGAGGCGACGCAGCCTTTGTCGGCTTTGAGTCCGGAGATGCTCACCAAGCGGCGGCAGATGATTCGGGAGAACATCCGTCCGGTCATGAGCATGGGGCATAGTCGGATTTATCCGTTCAAGGTTTTCAATGCCGTCATGTATGAGGACATGTCGAACCAGGGGCCGTTCGGGGCGATGATTCTTCCCTTCGACTATCCTTCTTATTACGAGAAGGGGGATCCGCTCGCGTCGATGACGGTGGCCTTGAAGAGTCCCATTGTGCAGCGGATGTATCAGCAGCCGTTCAAGCAGTACATGATGGACTCGTTCATGCACTATTTTGGTGTTGATTCCTGGTCGGGGATTTATCCGATCGATGACAGTGGCCAGTTGCGCAATGTCGAGTCGCACTGGATGCGGCAGATGGGCACGTTGATGGTCAATCATGGCATTCAGCGCGAGGGGCGTGGTTGCCGTGAGTGTCATGATCCGAATGGCATCATCAACTTCAAGGCGTTGGGTTATCCGGCGGAGCGGGTGCGTGATTTGACGCATTTGCCGGAGTTGGAGAAGCTTTCCGGGTTGCCGGGGGATAAGGCTGCCGTGGTGGTGACGCCGGCTGCGGTGGCGCCGCCGCCGGCGGTGTTGCAGCCGAGTGTGCCGCCGCGCGCGGGGTATTGACTGGTAGCAAGCTGACCATGCCCGCCGAAGGCGGGCAGGTCGTGTCATAAAGGGTTGAGGGCCGGGGGAGATGGGGTCCAGGGGGCCTCGCTCCCTGGCGGGTCCAGGGCAGAGCCCTGGCGGGGTTCGGGGCGGAGCCCCGAGGTTTTTTTGCTTTTCCCGCCCCCCTTTCCACGGGCAATTTTCGCATGCTTTTCGCGAAAATTGTCCCCAGGGGGCGGCCATTGCCTGACGATTTTTTGCGCTTCCCAGCAAAAATCGTCAGGCGGATTGCAGATTTTCGCAGGCTTCCCATCCCAGGCGGCGTTCTTCCCCGCGCCCCCCGGGCGCGGGCCACCGCCTTGCGGCCCTACTGGCCGCCTTTGCCGCCCCGTGGCCCCGCGCCAGCGGGTGGCCCCTTGATCTGCCGCCGGGCTTCTTCAAGGCGTTTGAGGTTTCCCTGTACAATCCCCAGATAATGGCTGGCCTTGGCCTGAATGAATACCGCCTCGGCGTTGCGCAGGGCCTGTTCGGCCTGGTCAAGGAGGGCCTTGTCCCGCCGGCGTGCGCCAAGGATGCGGAGGGTGTTGCCCAGGTTGTTTTGGGTTCCCGCCCAATCCAGCGGCACCCGTTCGCGGGTGTACTCTTTCAGCGCCTCTTGGTAGGCGGCCACCGCTTGTTCCAGACGCGCGGTGCCGCTTTCGCGTTCGCCAAGGGTTTGCAGCGCGTTGCCGAGGTTGTACTGGGTCACTGCCCAATCCAGCGGCACCCGCGCGCGCGTCCACTCTTTAAGCGCCTCCTGGTAGGCGGCCACCGCTTGTTCCAAACGCGTGGTGCCACTCTCGCGTTCGCCGAGGCGCGTGAGCGCGAGGCCCAGGTTGTTTTGGGTCATCGCCCACCGCAACGGCACCCACTCGCGGGTCTGCTCTTTGAGCGCTTCTTCGTAGGCGGCGACCGCTTGTTCCAGACGCGTGGTGCCACTCTCGCGTTCGCCGAGGGCTTTCAGCACGGTGCCGAGGTTGTTCTGGGTCATTGCCCAATCCAGCGGCACACGCGCGCGGGTCCGTTCTTTGAGCGCCTCCTGGAAGGCGCTCACCGCCGCTTCCAGGCGTGTCGTGCCGCTTTCGCGTTCGCCGAGGGCTGAAAGCGCGGTGCCGAGGTTGTTCTGGGTGGTGGCCCATTGCAGCGGCACGCGCTCCCGGGTGTACTCTTTAAGCGCCTCGTGGTAGGCGCTCACCGCCGCTTCCAGGCGCGTCGTGCCGCTCTCGCGTTCGCCAAGGGTTTGCAGTGCGTTACCCAGGTTGTTTTGGGTCATCGCCCAATCCAGGGGTGCCCGTTCGCGGGTCCACTCCTTGAGCGCCTTTTGGTAGGCGGCCACCGCTTGTTCCAAG
>PEAJ01000062.1 GCA_002753495.1 Magnetococcales bacterium HA3dbin3
CAGGCCAACGATGATCTGGATATCGGAGAGCCCTCCCGATTCGGCGATGGTCTTGAAGTAGATCACCCCGACTTCGCGGCGTGACAGGATCATGATGAAGGCCTCGGTCACCCGGTCGGGCAGGGCGAGAAAGCCGGTGGTGATCGGGCGCAGCAGCCATTTGATCCCTTCGAGCAATCCGGTCTTTTCCAGGGTAAACATCAAGCCGGCCGCAACAATAAAGAGCGGCAGGGCCTCAAGCAAAAACCATTTGATCCGATAGTAGGTCTTGCGAAAGGTATTGCGCCAGTTGGGCCACTGGAAGGGGGGAAGTTCCAGGATAAATTCAACTTTTCTGCCGGTTTTCACCAGGCGGTTGAGCAGGTAGCCGCAGAGGATGGTGGTCCCGCCCACCGCCGCCAGAAAGATGAGCAGCGACCAAAACGGTGCCACCGCCAGCACGGCGAAGATGATTCCCATCTGCACCGCACAAGGCATGCCGAGGGCGATCATGAAGGTGGTGACCAGGCGTTCCTTGCGCGTCTCCAGCGTGCGGCAGGTCATGGTGGCCATGGTGTTGCATCCGGCCCCAAGCACCAATGGCAGGACTGATTTTCCGCTCAAACCAAAGGGGCGCAGGGAGCGATTGGCCAGGACGCTCAGCTGTGGCAGATAGCCGATATCCTCCAGCAGGTTGAGGATGAAAAAAAAGATAAGCAAAATTGGCACCACGGTCATCAGGGCGTTGAAGGCGCCCATGGTCAACAGGCCATAGGGACCGACCAGCAGCTCATGCAGGAAGGGGTGGCCGACCATCTTGCCGATCTGGTCGGTCAGCGGGGTGAAGATCCAGCCATCGAGGGTGTTGGCCATCGCCGGCGCCACCACGCCAACCCCCTTGAAAATGACCCACAGCACGGCAAGAAAGATTGGCCATCCCCACAGCGGATGGCGGGAGTAGTGGGCAAGACGCTGCGAGGTCCGCCGCAGCGGCAGGCGCGTCCGGCTTTGGGCGCTATCGCACACCGCGTCGGCCCAGCTCTCCCAGGCATTGAAGGCGAGCGTGCGCAGCTTGTTGATTTCGTGTCGTTCCTCCAGGCGCTGGACCACGGCCTTGAGCGCCCCCTCTCCCGCCGCCTCCCACCAGTGGGAGGCGATGTGCCCCTGAACGACCGCGTTGCCAAGAAGGTATTGCAAAAGCAAGGCGCGCGCGGGCCGTTTTTTCCAGGGAAAGAGGGATTCGAGTTCCCGGCACCCTGTCTCCAGAATCTCCGGCAGCGCGATCTGTTTTTGTGAAACGACGGGATGATCGAGGGCGGTGATCGTCTCCGCCACCCCGATCCCCTTGGCGATCGCCATTTCGATCACCGGCACGCCGGTGCTGCGCGCGAGCTGGTCGGCATCCACCACCGTGCCGTTTCTGCCTGCCTCGTCAACCTTGTTCAGACAAAACAGGGTGGGAACGCCCAATTCCATGATCTGCGCAAAGAGCACCAGGCTCTGTTTGAGGCGCGTGGCATCAGCGCAGAACAGGATCCGATCCGGCGGTTCCGTCACCAGGGCGCGCACGGTGCGCTCCTGATCCGCCGAAAAGGCAATCAGCGAAGTCACCCCGGGGGTATCGAGCAGCTCGACGGGTTTTCCCGCCAAAATCGCCCGTTTGCGATCGATGCTGACCGTAGTTTGGGCATAGTTGGCGACAATGGCATAGGCGTTGGTGAGCGCGTTGAACAGCGCGCTCTTGCCGGTGTTGGAGAGCCCGACAACCGCCACGGTGAGAACGCGCCCCCCCTTTGGATCCGTCGCCTGCTCCTGTTTGTCCGCGGGATGACACCCTTCGCTCAACGTCGTCTCTCCTCCGATTGACTGAGAATCATTCTCTTGTCGTAATGGAGATTAAAGGGCAAACCCCGAGCGGGTGTCAAGACGCCTTGCGTCCGTCGGCCTTGCGTCCCCCATAACAAACAGCGATTCTTGACCCCGGGTCTCCCGCGCGGTCACGTGGTGGTCGTGGCGCACTCCGAGCGGGGGAATCGCGCGCGGATCATCTCCTCCATGCGAAAGGCGGTAAAACATGAGCGAGAAGCCTACTTCTCCCAGTTCCGAGACCGACTGGGCAGCCCTGGATGCCATGACCGACGACATGGTGGACACCAGTGACATCCCGCCCGTTCCGCCGGAGCGATTCGCCCAGGCTCTGGTGCGTCACAGGCTGCCACTGGCACCGGTGAAGCAGCAAATCACCCTGCGGCTTGACATCGATGTGTTGAATTGGTTCCGAAGCACCGGGCACGGGTATCAAACGCGGATCAATGCCATCCTGCGCGCCCACAAAGAGGCGCATAAACCGGGGTGACTGATTCCAATCCGCGTTCGATGCGAAAACGAGACAGCGAGGGAAAGGCGACGAGACGGACACGTTTTACCGTGAAAGACGGTTTTGTCCAGGGCAGCGCCCCGACGGGGTTTGGGGCTTAAGCCCCAACAAAATTGTTTTTAATTTTTAGTGGTTGGGGGGTCCGGGGGGAGGCTTAAGCCTGCCCCCCGGCTTAGGTCTGGGGCAGCGCCCCAGTGGGGTTCGGGACAGAGCCCTGGCTTACCATGAAAGACAGCTTTCATCGTCCGGGGTGGCGCACCTGTCGCCATGCCCGTTAGACAGGCATCGCCTTTGTTGGCTGCCGCGTTTGTTCCTTGTCGTGCCCGGCAGGTGTTGCCTTTCCCAGGGTTGGGTCCCGGTCGGGCTAGGCTCTCCGGACGGGGTTGATCGTCGCTTGCCAGCGAATGCGGTCTTTTTGGCGTTCACTCCACGATGGAAACGACTGATAGGCATCGTGGTTTCCACGATTTTCCTCTGGGAGTCCTGCAAATCGCCTGGGATGCCTGTCGTGGAAGAGTTCCATTTTTACCTACACAATCATTGCCTCGCGCGGTAGGATGCGGCGCGGGGAGTGGAGGGAAATCGGCAACTTCATGCACCAGGTATGGTTTCATGGTGCCGGGTTATGAACTGACAACGGGAGGGGATATGAAAGATCTGAAACTTGGGGTGAAGTTGACACTAGGCTTTGGCATTGTGTTGCTCATGGCAGCACTGGTGGCGATTACCGGCTGGAACGCCCTTTCGGGAGTGACCGACCGGGCGGACAAAACGGGCCATATGGCCGGTATGACAAAAGAGATGCTATTGGGTCGCATTGCCATTCGGGACTTTCGTCTTAACAAAAAATCGGAAGATTTCAAGGTTGCCCTGGAACGCATCGATGGTGTTAAAAAACAGGCTGTCGATGCGCGCGACCATAAGTTTCATCAGCAGAGCAACAAGGATCAGATGAGTCGTGTCGTAAAGGACTCCGAGGAGTGGGGCGGCACGTTCCAAGCCTACGGTGATGTCGAACAGGGCCTGGTGGCCAGGATGGAGGGAATGCGCGCTGCCGGACGAAAAGTTTTAGAGCAACTCAATGAGATGACTAAGGACGAGACGGATAAACTGACCGAACAGCTTGTGCAGCTGGGCAAGGAGGGGGCGAGTAATCTTCCTGAAGTTGTTGGAAAATTGCAGGGGCGTGCCAAGAAGGTGCTGACTGCCAAGGATCTGGTTGCCCGCTTCATCGACACGCGCAAAAACGAGAAGGAGTACATCATTTCCCGGGAGGAGAAATGGACCAGGCTTGTCCAGGAAGGAGTCGTCAAGGTTAGAGAGGATCTCACCGCCTTGCGCGCGACCTTCACCAAGGAAGTCAACATCAAGCAGGCAGATGAAATTCTGGCTGCTCTCGCCACCTACGAGAAACTCTACAAGGAGTATGTGGAGTCGATGACCAGGCAGCTCGAATTGACCAAGAGCATGCTTACCTCAGCCATGGCAGTTGACAAAAGTGTCAATGATGCCCAATCCGATCAACAGCGCCAGATGGAACAGGAAGTGACCACGGCCAAAAGCATGTTGGTGACGGGCAGCATCCTGGCGGTGGTGCTCGGGGTGGTGTTGGCGTGGCTTATCACCCGGGCAATTGTTGGCGCCTTGGTGCAGGGGGTTGGCTTTGCCCGGCGCGTGGCCGAAGGCGACCTGACCGCCACCATCACGGTTGACCAAAAAGATGAGATTGGACAACTAGCCAGCGCCATGCGCGGTATGGTGGAGAAGCTGCGTGAGGTGGTCAACGACGTGCGCAACGCCTCCGATCATGTCGCCGCCGGCAGCAACGAACTCTCGGATGGTGCGCAAAATCTTTCGCAGGGGGCAACCGAGCAGGCGGCTTCGGTCGAGGAGACTTCAGCCGCCATGGAACAGATGGCCTCCAACATCGCCAACAACACCGAAACCTCGCAGGCGACGGAAAAGATTGCCCAGAAGGCCTCCAGGGATGCCGAAGAGGGTGGCAACGCCGTCAACGAGGCGGTGACGGCGATGAAGGAGATTGCCAGCAAGATCGGGATCATTGAGGAGATTGCCCGACAAACCAACCTGTTGGCCCTGAATGCTGCCATTGAAGCTGCTCGGGCTGGCGAGCACGGCAAGGGGTTTGCGGTGGTAGCGGCGGAGGTGCGTAAGCTTGCAGAACGCAGCCAGACTGCCGCTGGTGAAATCAGCCAGCTTTCGGCAACCAGCGTCGAGGTGGCCGAACGGGCCGGAGGGATCATCGGCAAGCTTGTGCCGGATATCCGCAAAACGGCCGAGTTGGTGCAGGGCATTGCTGCCTCCAGTCAGGAACAGACGCTGGGGGCCCAGCAAATCAACACCGCGATTCAGCAACTTGACCAGGTGATTCAACAGAACGCCGGCGCCTCGGAAGAGATGGCCGCCACTTCCGAGGAGCTTTCCGCGCAGGCGGAGATTCTCGCCCAGGCCATCAGCTTCTTTCAGACCAGCGGTGGGACCGGGACACGTGCCCCGCTCTCGCCCAAAAAGAAGAAGAAGGGGGCCTCCGGGGGCGGAAAATCCGAAGGCGCGCATCTGCAACTCACGCATCATGCCTGACAAACCTTCCCTGGGGCGGTGAATCCAACGGGCCCGTTGGCCACGAAAGAGGGCCCGTTGGTCGCCCGCCGCGCGTTGTTCGTTGTCTTCTTTCATCGTTCGTCGCCGGAAGTGATGAAGGCTTGCCCTTTTGTGCGCGTTATCTTCATTGTCGTGCATCGGTTGCGGTTCACCTTTCGGCGCGGCGTCCATCCTTTCATGACCGGTTGTGGTTTTGTTTTCGGGCGGCGTGGCATGCGGGGGGCTTTGGCGTCTCTCTTCTCTTTTTTCCTCCCGCGTACAAGGTACCACCCCTCGCGTTTTTCCTCTTCCTCTCTCTTGGTCTTCCATAGGATGCCGCTATGAAACAGAGAGGGATGTTCACGGCCTTTACCGATGTGATTCTTTCGCGGTGGTTTCTCCGTGCCGGAGTGATTTCCTTCATCGTTGTGTCTTGCTATAATACAGAAATTCCTCGCTATCAATCAATCGCATTGCGTAATTATACCGATGATCCTATTACGATTGATGATGTTTTTATCGATGGTGAGGAAATCGCTATGCCTGCCCGTCCATTAGTCGTTAAGCAAGATAAATCAAGTATCGCTAGACATGTATATATTGGGAGTTTTTATTTGAAAAATGAGTCTGTGATAGAGATGCGCATTAAGTCGGAACATCTCGGAACATTAAACGCGAAAGCTGTTATAAATGACACAGGACACGGCTGCGTATTTTGGTGTGGTTACCAAGTCGACGATGGATTAAAATGCGTATGTGATAGCAGGGAGTACCATAGATAGCGTATATAACTGTAATATTTTTTTATTGTTAAAGCGTCAGTTTGGCTGAGAATTTGGTGACATACGGAGGATTATATGACAATTTCCGAGTTCGTATACAAAGTTTTTACTGGAGGGGCCAGTGATATGGCGATTCACGAGTCGATCTCTTCCTATCTGCCAGGAAGAACCGACGGGCCAGCAGAC
Source organism: Magnetococcales bacterium HA3dbin3 (assembly GCA_002753495.1). Classification (GTDB taxonomy): domain Bacteria; phylum Pseudomonadota; class Magnetococcia; order Magnetococcales; family DC0425bin3; genus HA3dbin3. The sequence goes on from PEAJ01000062.1 coordinate 5,926, forward strand.
GCATACAGGCATCTGCTGCTCGCCTCGGAACTGACAAGGAGGTTTGGTAAGGATCATGCGAAGACAATTCTAGACCTTCACGAAACTACCGGAGGTTTGGAAAATCAAACGGCTGAAGCGGAGGCGATGGATCGCCACAATAATGAGCTCGGAATTAATTTAGGGAGAGTGTCATCCAGTTGGGAGGATACCGTTCGATTGGCAAAACAGTTGATCGAAATGGGTTATTATGACATGGATGCCACCAATAGCTTGTCATTTGCGCATTTCTCCCGCGCCAGCGGCAGGGAGCGGAAGCGCCAGGAGCATCGAGGCGTCTCCGCGTGCCATCCTCCCCGCATCCATCCGCCCGCCGGGGGGCAGTGGTTGTTCCGTGGCAGGGTAAAAGGTGTCGCATGCGGATTTTTTAGGCCGTCAGTGGGTGAGACAATCCTCATTTAACCATTTAAGCATGAACAAAAATATTTTTTCCCTTGTTGTTTCCATTTCCCTATGCTACCCTGAGGCCGTGTTTTAAATCTTGAGATCCGTGGCACGCTACCGGAGGGCATTCAAGAGGCCAAGATGCAGGTTGACCATCCACATCGTGGAAAACAGGCCCCGGTCCGCGGGTTGTCGACCGTGGTGACGGGGAGTTTGGGCACCCCCTCTTCCTGCCGCGTCCGCGCGCGGGCGCGCTGGCCGTGGCTCTTTTTCCGCCGGCTTGCACTCCTTCTGGTATTGGCGTTGGTCCTCTTTTGCCACGCCGGGCTTGCCGGCACGGTTTCTTCGCCAAGGAGAACTTACGACGAAATCAATAGTCCGGATCGCAAATCCGTGCACGCGATTGACCGCAACATCTGGGTGTTCGATCAAGCCTTTGCCGAACGCTTCACCATGCCCGAGCGCTGGATCGATAAGTCGTTGCAAGGGGCTTACGCCTTGGCTTATCGCCCGGAGTGGACCTATCAGCGCACCTGCACCGGTCAAGGGGAGCAGCGGCGCTGCGCGCCCATTCATCACTGTCTGCTCGATCTCTACCTGCCCAAAACGCTTGACCTGGCCTGGGCCTCCGATCGACCGTTCGACTACAACCCGCGCCACCACTACAACTCCCAGCGCTTTCTCACCCCGCAGCGCCCGGAGGATCGTTTTCCGTGGGAACACCCCAGCGGCGACAAGGGCCTGGACAAGGTGGTCGGCTTTGACCGGGTGGAGGGGGTGTTCGCGATCGATGGTGCGCAGCAGACCCGACCGATTGAGGTGATGCGCTACGAGCGGCGGCGTTTTCAAGACATGGACATCGTGATACTGCGCCTGGACAGCTGCAAACCGGATCAGGATGACGAGCCGTTGCGCCTGCGCCTGCCGTTGCGCACAGCCGGAAAAGGCACACCACCGACCAGTGACGCCGCAGCGTCATCCCTCCCCGAAGGCGGCCCCTGGCATGAGGTGGTTATACCGACGCCATTTGTTGCCAAAATGGGGGAGCACCGTCGGCGCTACTTCGGCCCCGAGAGTCAGGCGGAGATTGACAAGTTCCTCTCCGGTTACGATGCCATGCCCAGGTTTCGTGCCGAGGAGATGCAGCGCAAGGGGTGGCTCGGAAAGGTGGCCGCGCTGTATACGCGCTTGACGGGGGATTCAGCCGATAAAGGGAAGGAAGCCGCCTCTACCCCTTACGATGTCTATTTTGGCCCCCAGGCCACGGGGAGCTACCTGGAAGATCAAAACGTCTGGACCTACTCCCCGGCCTTTGCCAAACGCTTTGGCATGCCGGAGAAGTGGATTGACCCCCACCTCCAGGGGGTTGAGGCAATGGCCTTTCGCGTCGAGTGGTGGCCGACAAAGGATTGCGGCTATTTTGGCGATCCCAAAGTGTGCCGGTTCTGGGACAGGTGTATTCTTGACCTCTATACTCCCAAGTCCGCTGATATCGAGTGGGCAGAGACTGATGATGTTGGCCACTCTTCGTACTTTAACCTCCTCCAGACACGCTTTTTCGTACCAAAAAACGAGGTTGATAAGAACAAGAGAGATGCTTTCAGAAAGGCAAAGCTTGGTCCTAGAAATATCGCCCTTGGTCGCCATGATGCTGGTGGTGATAATGTAATTATCCAGTTGATAAATCGACCTTTATTCTACGACAGATCGCTGCATAATGGTGTTGATTTGAATATTATTAGTGTCAGCTGCATTCTTGACACCAAAGAATCTCTTAAATATGGCCTCGGGCCAGTTACTGGCAGCACCTATCATCCGAATCAATTCCATAACGTTGTGTATTCAAGAAGGCTCCATCTTAGGGTAATTGACTATTATAGAGTCTCGGTTGAGCAGCGTTCTCTTTGGAGTGAAATTAAGCGCAACCTGCTAGAAGCGCCATCCAAACACGCGGACAGGGGGTGATGTTATGGCTACAAACGAAGAGCTTGGGTTGTTTGCTAGGGGTATCTACAACGGTTCGGTCAGCCCTTCTAATGATTGGACCCTCGTCGATATACCATCAAGAAGCGGAGCCTCGGCGTCAGACCTCTTTATACGGGCCTACCAGAATACAACGACCGACGAAATCGTCTTTGCTATTCGTGGCAACAAAATGGACGATATCAGCGCCGTTGGGGATCTGGTGGTGGACGTCGGTGCCGCTGCTGGATATTACAGCAACCAGATCAGGAGTGCCGTTGAATACGCAAAGGATGTATTGGATAGCGAGGGAGAAACAAATATCACCTACTCAGTCACCGGGTACGACCTTGGCGGTACCATCGCCCAGGTGTTAGCCAATACCTTTGGCTGGAATGGCATATCCTTGGATGCCCCCGGAGCGAAAGCCATCGTCAATTCGCAAGCGTACCTGGATCATCTGGCCACACTCGGCATCCAGGCAAAGGGGGTTGGTAATTTTACCAGCTATTACGAGAAGGAAGGTATCTACAGGTTACTACCCAGTCAGCCGGAAGATACGTCGCTTGGGGGCGTTGTTGGCCTGGATTTAGCCAAATCTGTTTTTGGGTTGGCCAAACTAGATGCTAGAGCCATATCCACAGCGGTGGGTAGAATGGCCGGCAGGTATATCGGAAAACTCGGAGGTAGATTGACCGGAGGGGTTTTTAGCCTAGCTTTAGCGACCTACGATAGCCTCGCGCAGCATAGCACTTTCAACAAAGTCTTTGTCAATTGGGCCAGAGGAGAAAGCGTGCAGGACGAGGGTGGTACAGCCATCGATGGGGTGCTATACGCCAGTACTGTGGCCGGGTTGCTACCGGATCAATCTTCGGAGGCGCTCCCCTCGTCTGTTGCCAATCTTTTTGGCAATGGACTGACTCCGCAAGGATTTCTGGATAACAATTCTGCTCCGTACTTCACGGATGATCTGGATGGACGCGCCATCAGGTTGAAATTCTCCGAGTCCTTGACCGGATCCCTGACCGTGCCGCCGGACGCCACTTTGTCTGGTAGCATAATTTCTCCAGATCAGTTCCAGATGGTCTACCATTTCACCAGGGGCGGAAAGACCGTTGATGTAGACTTCACCAGACTCCAGATTGGACAATCCAACGACGGGGTGATGGTTGGCGGCGGACAGAGTGATGCCCTTTTCGCTGGGGTTAACACGACATTACTCATGGGTTCTCTTGGCAACGATATACTGGTCCTGGGTGATGAGCAAACCGATGCCATTGCCGATGGTGGCGCGGATGACGACTACCTCATTGGTGGCAAGAACAGGGATAAATTGTACGGTGGCTCTGGCAAAAACATCATGTGGGGTGGGAACGGCGATGATGCCTACTATGTTGAGAGTGAGGATGACCAGATCATCGAACTATTCGGTGAAGGCGAGGACACCGTTTACAGCAGCGCCCGCCGCATTACCCTTTCCGACAATGTTGAAAATGTGACGTTGCAAGGCAGCCCCACCGGTGAAGGCTCGGCCATTGGCAACAGTGAAGACAATGAGATGACTGGGAAAAACACCGTCCGCAACGAGCTCAGCGGCGAGGACGGTGAGGATCAGTTAAGCGTTGCGCTTACCAGTGCCACTTCCGAGAACATTCTGCGTGGAGGTAAAGATGACGACAGGCTCTACGGCGGTGCTGGCAAAGACACCCTGGATGGCGGTGCCGACGATGATTTGATGGTCGGTGGCGGTAACGATGACACCTACTACGTGGATTCGGGAGGTGATACCGTTGTTGAAGAGTCCGGCGGTGGTGACGATACTGTGTATTGCAGCCTGTCCGAGTTCCAAATACCCGGTAACGTCGAACGCCTGGTCATGAAAGGCAACTCCGGCGGCGTTGGCACCGCCACGGGGTCGGGTGGAAGAGACTACATCTCCGGTGAGAACACCCTCCGCAACACGCTGTGGGGTGGAGAAAGTGGCGACTTTTTGTATACTGACAAGGCTGTGGCCGGTTCTAACAACCACCTTTACGGTGAATCAGGCGACGATGAACTGAAGGGTGGCGAGGGTGACGACACCCTGGATGGGGGCAGCAATAACGATACGTTGAACGGCTACGGCGGCGGCAAAGATGTCCTGCTTGGTTGTGAGGGAAGAGATACCTATTTTGTCGACAATGGCGACTGGATCTACGACTCGGATGGGCTTGGGAGCATCTTCTTTAACGGTATTAATTTGGATGGCGGGACAAAAACCGCCGGGAATGATTACTTCACCGGCAATTTTGGTATCAAATATTTTTGGGATACTGGAGATCTCAAGGTTGAAAAGGACGGCCTGTCCATTACAGTGGCCGCGTTTCACGATGGCGACTTAAGCATACGCCTGATCGACGAGGAAAAGGAAAAAGCGAAGGAAAACAGTCAGGGCGGCGGTGGCAGCGGCGGTGGCAGTGGCGGCGGTAGCGGCGGCAGCGGTGCCGGCGCCGGGGACCCCAACGGCACCGCGCCAACCGGTGACAGCATCGGCCCCGGGGGAAACAGCGGACGCACTGGCGGCAGCGGTGGCCCGTCGATCTCCGGTCTGCCCAATGCCCCCGCTCCACCCCGGCGCGATCCCCTGGTGCTTGACCTGAACGGCAACGGCATCGAGTTGGTGTCGCTGGTGGATTCCACGGTTTATTACGACATGAACCACGATGGTTTCGGCGAGCGAACCGGCTGGGTCGGCGGTGGTGACGGCCTGCTGGTGCAGGATGCCAACGGCAACGGGCAGATCGAGGTCGATGAGCTGTTCGGCAACAATACCCTTTCAGGTTTCAGCGAGCTCTCCCTGCTCGACAGCAACGCCGACGGCAAGATTGACGCGACAGACAGTGAATTCGCCTCGCTGCAAGTGTGGCGCGACACCTTCCGCAACGGCCAGGTGGATGAAGGGGAGCTGGTTTCCCTCGGTGATCTGGGGATCACCTCCCTCTCGCTTACGCGTTACGCCAGCAACACCACGATTGCCGGCAACCTGGTCACCGCCACCGGTACGTTCACCCGCGCGGACGGAACTACGAGCACGCTGGCGGATGTCTCCCTGGCTTCCAGTGTCGTTGCCACGCGCCGTCTCGATGCCTCCGGCGTTGAAATCAACCCGGATGCGCAAACCACCCTCCTGCCCAATCTGCGTGGTTTTGGCACCGTCGATGACCTTCTGATCGCCATGAGTCGTGACGATGTGTTGAAAACCATGGTGAGCGATTTCTCCTCCCGCCCCTTGACCGGCTATGACGAACTGACGACGGCGGCGGAGGCGATTCTTTACCGCTGGTGTGGTTCCGACAGCCTGGCCCCGAATGCGCGCGGGGCCAATTTTGATGCCCGCAAGCTGGTGGCCATGGAGCATATCTATGGGCGTGTTTATGGCACCAATGGTGTGCCCGCCAACCCCGGCACCTTGGATGTTCCAGGCCTGACGCGCGCCTGGCAAAGCTTGCGGGATATTTTCTTTGCCCGGTTGGTGGTGCAAGGGCCTGGCAAGGAGCTGTTTCCGGATGCGCAGTACCACGTTCTCACCGATCGCATCCAGTATGACCGCCCAACCACCGACCTTCTGGGCGATCTGGTGGCGGCAACACCCGCGGCCCGTGATGAAGCCCTGGATTTGTGGCACACCCTGACGCCGGTCGTGGAGACTTTGTCGCGTGATCGGGCGATCGCGGTCGAGGATATGCGGACGATGCTGGAGCAGGCCCTGTCGCCGACATCTTTGGCCTTTCTGCACGGCTATGTGCAGAGCAATGCCTTGTGGGGCGGCGCCGGCGCCGACACCATGACCACCAGTGCGATCAACAACGTTGCCATTGGCATGGACGGCAATGATGTCTTGACGGGTCAGGTTGGTCAGGATGTTCTGCTGGGCGGAGAAGGCAACGATGTACTGGACGGTCGTGAGGGCCTCGACATCTACTATGGTGATGCCGGCGATGACACCCTTGGTGGCGGTTATGGCACGTCTGATTACGGCAGCTGGACCCTGATCAACAACGTCTATCGCGGCAATGATTACCACGGCGGCACCGGTAATGATCTGCTGCGCGGCACCAGCAGCGCCGACTGGTACTATTTCAGTGCTGGCGATGGCAAGGACACGATCGTTGAGAACGGTGATCCCTCCAACCGCGACCGGATTGTTCTCGGCGCCGGCATCACCCCGAGCGATGTTTACATCTCGCGCGTTGGCAACGATGCGCTGATCAAGTTTTACAGCAACCCTGATGACCAGATGACGATTCAAGGTCGTTTTTCCAGCTCGTACAACAAGGTGGAGGATCTTGCCTTCGCCGATGGTACAGTCTGGAATCTCGACTATACCGGCCTGACCGTCTTCGGCACCGATGGCAACGACACCCTTGCCGGCTCCGACAATGGCGACACCCTGCGCGGCCTTGCCGGCAATGATACCCTCGATGGTGGCAACGGTTATGACATCTACTACGGTGATGCCGGCGATGACACCCTTGGCGGCGGCTACGGCACCGCCGACTACAGCGGCTGGACCCTGATCAACAACGTCTATCGCGGCAACGATTACCACGGCGGCACCGGTAATGATCTGCTGCGCGGCACCAGCAGCGCCGACTGGTACTATTTCAGTGCTGGCGATGGCAAGGACACGATCGTTGAGAACGGTGATCCCTCCAACCGCGACCGGATTGTTCTCGGCGCCGGCATCACCCCGAGCGATGTCTACATCTCCCGCGTTGGCAACGATGCGGTGATCAAGTTCTACAGCAACCCTGATGACCAGATGACGATTCAGGGTCGTTTTTCCAGCTCCTACAACAAGGTCGAGGATCTCGCCTTTGCCGACGGCACCCTCTGGA
>PEAJ01000063.1 GCA_002753495.1 Magnetococcales bacterium HA3dbin3
GCCCCCCCCCCCCCCCCCCCCCCCCCCCCCCCCACAGGGCAGGCCGTGGTCCGCTGCCGTCTTTCCTGACACACGGATATTGAGGTTGATTTTCTGCCGTGACCTGTCCGGGATCGATCACACGGTCGGATGTCCTTTCCCTGCACCTGTGTTCGATTGATCAATATTTAAGCATATCCTTTCAGTGCCCTCTTGTGCTGGTTGCGCGAACAGGCGGATGTTTAATATTTAATCATTTCCCTTGTTTTGCATGGCTTTCTTTCATGATTTATTGATAATTTTCATATAGTTACACTCTTGGCACACCCTGTGCAAAAACACACCCAAGGCCTGTGCGCGCGTTGACTGAGGGATCGTGAAAAGGGTGTCGGGATGCGAGGGTGAGGATGCCTGTTGCTCCGGTGCCAGTTCGGTGTGTCGTCTAGAGATAACGTGACGGGAGGAGTGTCGGTATGAAATGGGTGATCGCAATCATCAAGCCGTTCAAGCAGGACGATGTGCGCCAGGCGCTGACCGCGGTGGGCATCGCTGGCATTACGGTATCCGAGGTCCGGGGGTTTGGCCGGCAGAAAGGACATACCGAGCTCTATCGCGGAGCGGAGTACCAGGTTGATTTTCTGCCTAAATTGAAAGTTGAAGTGGCCGTTCCGGATGCCTTGCTTGATCAGACGCTGGAGGCCATTCGCAACTCGGCGCACACCGGCAAAATTGGCGACGGTAAAATCTTCGTTCTGGATTTGCAGCAGGTCGTGCGGATCCGCACCGGGGAAACCGGCGAATCGACCATCTGATCAAACAAGATTTTTCACGAGGAGACGATTATGCGATCGACGCTTTCCACCCGGATGTGGGCCCTGGCCCTGCCGCTCCTGGCGGTGCCCGTGTCGGCCTGGGCCGACGAACCACCCAAGCTCAACTCCGGTGATACCGCCTGGATGTTGACTTCCACGGCCCTGGTCCTGTTCATGACCATCCCCGGCTTGTCCCTGTTCTACGGCGGGTTGGTTCGTGCCAAGAACGTTCTGTCGGTGCTGATGCAGTGTTTCTCGATCACCGCGGTGATTACCGTGCTCTGGACCGTTTACGGCTACTCGTTGGCGTTTGGTGACGGTGGACCGATGAACGCCTTCCTGGGCGGCGGCAGCCGGCTCTTTCTTTCCGGCATCACGCTCACGGCGTTGAAACAGACGATTCCCGAATCGGTGTTCGCCATCTTCCAGATGACCTTCGCTATCATCACCCCGGCGTTGATCATCGGCGCATTCGCGGAACGCATGAAATTTTCCAGTATGTTGATCTTCATGATCCTGTGGGTGACAGTAGTCTATGTTCCGGTGTGTCATTGGGTTTGGGGTAACGGCTGGCTTGCCGACAAGGGCGTTCTCGACTTCGCTGGCGGTACCGTGGTGCACATCAATGCCGGAATCGCGGGTCTGGTTGCTGCCCTCGTGCTTGGCAAGCGCAAGGGCTACCCAACGACGCACATGCCACCACACAGCCTGCCCTTGACTGTCACCGGTGCCGGCATGCTCTGGGTGGGTTGGTTTGGTTTCAACGCTGGTAGTCAGCTGGCGGCCGATGGCACAGCGGGCATGGCCATGGCCGTGACCCAAATAGCCACGGCGATGGCCGCGGTCTCCTGGATGATGATGGAGTGGATGCGTCATGGCAAACCGAGCGCGTTGGGTATTGTCACCGGCGCGGTGGCGGGTCTCGTTGCCATCACCCCCGCCTCGGGTTTCGTCGGTCCGGTCGGGGCGTTGGTAATTGGTCTGGCAGCGGGCGTGATCTGCTTCATCAGCGCCACCTCGATCAAGCGGGCACTCGGCTATGACGACTCCCTGGATGCCTTCGGGGTACACGGCGTTGGTGGTGTGATCGGGGCACTGTTGACCGGCATCTTTGCCTCTCCGGCGCTGGGTGGTAATGGCTTCTCGAAGGGGCTGGAGCTGGGAACTCAGTTCATGGCCCAGGTGATTGGCGCCGGTGCCACCATCATCTATTGCGGAGTCGTGACCTTCATCCTACTCAAACTCCTCGACGCCCTGATCGGCCTGCGCGTGGATGATGAAAAGGAGACCATGGGGCTCGACATCTCCCTCCACGACGAGCGCGGCTACAACCTCTAACCCCCTTCCCCTTCTGCTCTTCTGCCTTTGCACCGGGGGATCCCCTCCCCCGGTTCCTTTGTCTCCGTTTGGTGTTGCTCTCCTGGACCGGGGGACTCCTCCCCCCGGTTTTTTCTTTTTTGCACCCCCGGCGGTTGGCGACAAGGAAGCGGCAGGACAGCGTGTTTCAAGTACGGCAGGGCACGAACGCGGCAGCCGGCGAACAGGTGGCGCTGAACCGGAACAAAACCTCCCACGGGGTCCGGACGACCTCGCAACATGCCGGAAAACGTCTCACCGCCCAGGTTTGAGGAAAAACCCCGCCGCCACGCCGTCGGTCACGTTGCCGGCGCGCACCTGCCTCCAGCCCAATCAAAAGTCAAGATGGCTTTTTGAACAGGGCCTCGGCGGCTTGTCGCGCGGCGAGAGCCGGATTGGGGGGAGTTTTGCGCTTGTCTGTTCTCCGGATGTGGAAAAACTCGCAGAAGGTGGCCCGATCCTTCTCCATCACACGCTCAGCCTGGGTCTCACGGCACTCGTTGTAGCATCCGGGGTCGTGATGGCCACAGTTGCGGCAGACCCTGGTGTCGCGCCCGCACTGCGGACAAACTTCGCGATATCCAAGATGAATCAAGGCTAAGCCGCTGCCACAGCCCCAACAGGTCCCCACGACTTCGGAACTCATGGCTCCCCCCCTGGTTTTTCACCTGTGCTCGCACGATTGATCTCGTTTTCCCACGCTTCCCCCTCGCGGACGATGTCAGGGATCCGGCTGGAGTGGCGGGAGTATACCGCCTGACGTATTCGATCGGCGATATCAACAAGGGGTGAGGCATAGGGATCACACATCTCGATGACCGCCTCACAACGTACAACGATTGAGCGCGATTGAAACAACGGCAGCTTGGCGATGGCCCGCAACTCCGCCATGGCCGTTTTTCGCAGTTCCAACGGCAGGAGTGGCTTTGCCGGATCCGGAGGTGACTCAGCGTGACGGTGGTGCAGAAGACGCGCCATGGCCGGCATCAAACGAAACAGATCCACCGGCTTGGTCAGGAAGTCCGACATGCCGGCTTCCTTCGCCTCGTTCTGTTTTTCGATGAAGGCATCGGCGGAGATGCCAATGATGGGAATCTCCCGCCCCAGATTGGTGTTGCGCAGGCGACGGGTCGCGGTCAACCCATCCATCACCGGCATGTGCAGATCCATGATGATCAGATCCGGATGAACATGAGCAACCATCTCCAGACATTGCGCACCATTTTCCGCAACGGCCGGGGTCAGCCCCACCTCCTGCAAAGCAGCCAGCAGCATATCGCGACTGAGCGGATTATCTTCCACCAGGAGCAGCCTGGTTTCAGGCGGAAAGCGGAAGGAGTTCCAGTCCGGCTGGGATTCAGCCTCTTCGCGCGCATCAGGCTCGATGAGAGGCAGGCGCACGGTAAAGGTCGCACCCTGCCCTTCGGCGCTGACCAACGCAACCGTTCCACCCAAAAGGGCTGTGAGACTCTTGACGATCGACAACCCCAGTCCGGTGCCGCCATACAGGCGCGTGGTCGATCCATCCGCCTGCTCGAAGGGCTCGAAGATGAGGGCCTGTTTGTCCGGTGGGATACCAATGCCCTGATCCGCGACCATCAGGAGAATCTCCCGATCGTCACGGAAGATGCCCACCTCGACGCGCCTTCCCGAAGGGGTGAATTTAATGGCGTTTTCTAGCAGATTGGTCAGAATCTGATTGATCCGCGTGCGATCCGAACGCACCAGGCGGGGAACATCGGGCCCCAGACCGTAGTTCATGAGTACGCCCTTGCGGGCAGCCTGCTCCTTGTGCACATGAAAGATGCTCTGCAACAGAAGACGCGGATCGATATCCTCCAGGTCAACGTGCAGTTTGCCGGCCTCAATCTTGGCAAGATCGAGCACGTTGTTGATGATCTCCACCAGGTTCTCGCCGCTGACAAGAATATTCTCCAGATATTGGCGAAAGCGCGTGGGAAACTGCTCCCGATGCTTGATCAAAATTTGCGCAAATCCAAGAATGGCGTTCAGAGGGGTTCGGATTTCGTGACTGACATTGGCAAGGAAGCGTGTCTTGGCCTGGTTGGCGGATTCGGCGGCATCCTTGGCGCGTTGCAAGGCCTCATCCACCCGTTTGCGATCGATCAACCCGGCCAGGGTTTGGGCCACGGTACGCAAAAACTCCTCTTCCTCGGCTTGTTGAACATGCCCGGGTGCCAGGTAGAGGTTGAGAACCCCCAAGACCCCCTTCGATGAGCCGATGGGAACGCAGTAGTGCCCATGATCGCGAATGCCTTCGTAGTGCATGTCATGACCGGGGCCAAGGTTGGAGACAAAAAGAATCTCCTCGCCAAGGCTTGCCCGCCCGCAGAGACAATAACCGGCGCGAACCCGGCGACAGGCCGTGATCACGGGCTCTTCAAGACCACGCTGGGCGATCATGATCAAATCGCCGCTCTCTTCCTCGACCAGGAACAACGAGCCCCGGGATTCGATCGAAATCCATGGTGCCGAAAGCACAAGATCCAGGGCCACCTTCAATTGTGCTTCCAGGGAGAGAGGGGCAAGGGCGGTGCGCAGCAGGGCGCTAATGGTCAACCGTGCCTGAAGGTTGCGCCGGTTTCGTTCTTCGATGCGCAGCCGTTCCGTGGCATCGCGAAATATGTACTGTAAAAAGTGCTCCTCCCCATGCGTGAACGCACTGACGGCCACATCGACCGGCACTGATTTTCCGTGTCCGTTGACCAGAAAAAGGAACCCGCCCGGCTCCGCCGGCATGCCAGATCCAACCTTGGGATTGCCCGGCCAGCTCTTCCTGTCCTGGGGTTGATCGGGACGAAGCAGGGAGGGCAACGGCGTGGCGAGCAGCTTCTCCCGACCCCTGGCCAGAAGCCGGCAGGCTGCCGGGTTGCAATCGACGATGCGTCCCGAGCGATCATCAACCAGGAGGATGGCATCCAGCGAATGCTCAAACAGATTGCGATACCGGGTCTCCGCCCGGTGCAGATGCACCCGGGCCTCATGGATGGCGAGATGCCTGCGCAGGCGCGCGAGCAGCTCCTCGGCCTCGACCGGCTTGACCAGGTAGTCATCCACGCCCAGGGAGAACGCCCGTGCCTTTCCCGGCGCACTCCGACGCCAGGACAGAACGATAACCGGTAGATCACGAATCAACGGATGCTCAGAGAACTGTGCCAGGAGCTGAAACCCGTCGCCGCCGGCAGTCATCAGTTCGATGAGGATCAGGTTGGGCAGATAGCGTTCCACCGCCTCCATCGCCTGATCCAGGTGTTGCACCACGTGCAGACCAAACCCCGGCTGTCCAGCGAGGGTTTTGTGGACCAGCTGTTCAACCCACGGGTCGTCGTCGATCAGGAGTACCCGAAACTCCTCCGGCGAGAGGCCTTCCATCCGTTGCACGGCACACTCCGATTAGCCTGTGAATCACCGTCTTCACTATAACCTGTCCCCAGCTCGAGAGCCACTCCCTGGCTCTGACCATGATGCGATTTGTTACGCGCAGTGACAGTCAATTGGCCTGACGGCAAAGATTGCCAGCCGTTCGGTTTTTCTGGCCGAACACCACATTTTTTTGTAGACTCCCGGAAGCGTGTTTGTGCCACCAGTGAGAGGATGTTCGAGGTGGAAAAAAAACGTCACGAGGACAGTGCCTTATTCCTTCCATCCCCTCGGGGGCAGGCGTCGTGCCCGTCCCAGGATGTGGTTCAGCCATACCTGGCCGAGCAACTCCGGCGACAATTGGCCCGGGAAAGGTTGGCGCCCCCTCTTCTTGGCGTTCGCAAAACCCTGCGTGCCGCGGCACGGGACGTGTTGCCCAGCCTGAACCTGGGCAGCGTTCTCGAGGTGGCCGTTCGCTGGGACGAGGTGCGCAGGCACTGCCTGGCAAGGCTGGAAAAAAGCACCAAGGAGACCGGGCATTTCAACGCCATGGGCCGGCTCCTGGCCGAACACGGGTGGCTGATTGAGGCCGAAGCTGCCTTCCGGCGGGGGCTCTCGACCAATCCGGGTGACCTCAAGGCCTACTACAACCTTGCCAGCCTGCTGCGAGATCAGGGTCGCGAGTCGGAAGCGCGCCTGGCTGTGGCCCGTGCAAGGCACATACGTCGGCGCAACAAGGCGATGATCCTTGCAGGTGGCTGATTGCGATCTCCTGATCGCCTTTGAGGCTTTTGTCGCCTTGGGAGTGGAGGCGAGAAGGATTGACCCCCCTCTGGGGTTGGGGCACCTCGAAATCGGGGGCCGTTCCTTGGCAGTTTCTGCCTGGCGCGAGGGGGAAGTCTGGCATGCCGGGAGTTTTGCATCCTCTAATTTTTCCCGGCATGCCGGCGACGGCTATTGGAACCAGAGGTCTTGAATGGTGAACGGAATGCGACTTGGTGCCAAACTTGGTTTAGGATTCAGCGTGGTCATCCTCCTGACCCTCCTGGTCGGGGTCGTTGGCTGGTCCGGTCTGGGTGGTGTTCTGGGTGGGATGGATCGGGCCTCATTGATGATGTCGATCATCAACCAGGGCACACTTGCCCTACAGGCTGAACGTGATTTTTTTGCCAGTCGGGATCCGGCACATCGGGATGCTGCTCTCAAGGCCGCCGCGGCGATTCAACAACTGGCGACCGAAAGCAGGGATACCCGGTTTCGGGATCCTGTCGACCAGAAGGCCACGCAGGAGGTTATTCAAGCTACGGTGGCTTATGCCAAGGGCTTTCAGGAAATGACAGAGCGGGAACAACAGAAGAATGCCGCTGTGGTCATCATTCGCGAAGCCGGTATTGTGGTGGAGAACGAAACCAGGCGTTTGCAGGATGAGCAGATCAAGCAACTGCGGGAACAATTGCAGAAGGCCACGGAACGAGACAGCCTCGGTGCCACCAGGGAAATCGTAGGTGATCTTCTGCAACGCAACCGTGCAGGCAAAATTGCTCAGGTGTCAGCGATCGTTGCCCTGTTCCTTGATGCCCGGGTGAGCGAGCAGATGATGTTGCAAGCCGGTAGACGTGATGAGCAGCAGCGGCAACGAGCGCGCGAACGATCGACCATGGCGAGGAACAACGCCGAAACCCTGATGGCAACCTTCAAGAACGCCGCCAACATCGAGATGGGGCAACGCATCATCACCTCTCTGACCCGCTACCAACAAGAGTTGGAGACCCTCATCGCGGCGATGGATGCGCAGGAGAAAATTGAACAAGAGCTCTCCGCTTTGCGCACCCATCTCAGCCAGTTGACGAATACCGCCTATGCGAACCAGAAGACGAAAATGGAGCAGGAGGGTGCGACTAGCCGGTGGCACATGATGATCTATGCCCTGCTGGCGGCGTTGCTGGCGAGTGTGGTTGCGGTGTTTTTGACAAGATCGATTACCCTCCCCCTGGGGCGATGTACGACTGCCCTGGGCAGGCTGGCCGGGGGGGATCTCACCATTGCCTGCACCGTGAACAGTAGGGATGAAATCGGCATCCTTGCGCATGGCATCAGCGCCATGTCCGATCGGCTACGTCGCACAGTGGGGGATATTCTGTCGTTTTCTGGGCAGGTTTCCGATGGAACGGCGCACCTTTCAGAGGCCTCGCAGGAGGTGTCCAAGGGGGCCACCGAACAGGCAGCCAGTATTGAGGAGACCTCCGCCGCCATGGAGCAAATGAGCAGCAACATCGAGCAGAATACCGCCAATGCACAGGCCACGGAAAAAATAGCTGTTGCCGCTGCCACTGCCGCGGCGTCAGGCGGAAATTCGGTAACCCGGGCGGTGGCGGCGATCAAGGAGATTGCCGCCAAAATCTCCGTCGTCGAGGAGATTGCCCGCCAAACCAATCTGCTTGCCCTCAACGCCGCCATTGAGGCGGCCCGCGCCGGGGAGCACGGTAAAGGTTTCGCCGTCGTGGCCTCCGAGGTGCGCAAGCTGGCGGAACGCAGCCAAGTCGCTGCGGGAGAAATCGGTCAGCTTTCGGCGTCTGGCGTTGAGGTGGCTGAGCAGGCTGGATCAACCATCGACAGGTTGGTGCCGGAGATCCAGCGGACCGCGGAACTGATCCAAGAGATCGCCTCTGCCAGTCGCGAGCAGAGCCAGGGTGCCGACCAAATCAACGTGGCGATCCAGCAACTGGACCAGGTGATCCAGCGCAATGCCCAGGCGGCATCCGGCATGGCGGCAACCTCCCAGGAGCTTTCGTCCCAGGTTGGGGATCTCGTTGGTGCGGTTTCCTACTTCAACACTGGACAAAGTGGACAAGCCATCGCCCGACTGACGCATTGACCTGGGTCTCGGGGGTGTCCGGTGCTCACACCATTCTTCTGGTCTTGGGTAGACGCACGCCTTTGTCCACTCTGGCGCTTCGGTGCCGTTTACGGCCCTTGTGGCGTGCGCACGACATGCCGTCAGAGGACAAATGCACACAATGAACCTCTTGAAATACCAACGTGAAGCGTGATTGCCCCTGCGTCGCGACGTTGGGAGTTGACAAGTCGGCTGGTTCCGGGCCACTCTAAGGGAACGCTCGTGCGGAGAGATGGCCGAGTGGCCGAAGGCGGCACCCTGCTAAGGTGTTATATCCTAACGGGTATCGAGGGTTCGAATCCCTCTCTCTCCGCCACTTCTTGACCTTGTTACATTTCAGGCCCATCCAAGAAGCCGCTTAAGTAGCGGCTTTTTTATCGATTCTTCCATATTGACGTTCCATGCTGTCTCCCTCGGATCGCAGAAGGCTCAACAGGGAGTATTGATCCCAATTCCAGATCCAAGATGGCAACGAAGCGACAACGCGTGATTCCAATTTGCATTCATAGCGATAACTTCGTTAGCTTCGTCGTCGTCTCCTCGCCGTACACAATACGTACTGTCTCGTCGCCTCCTCCTCGCTGCCTCGTTCTTGCGTCGAATGCAAATTGGAATGAGCGGCGAGGCAGATGCGTCTTGATACGGCGACAAGCGAACAAGGCAACCAGCGAAGTTGCCGCTTGATATGGAATTGGAATGGAACGTCGCCGGTGATGGAAGGCGGTCAGCGGGGCATCAGGACGTCCCCCTGACCGCTTCCGCGGCCGCCCAAGGTGGGGTTTTGATTCCGCAAGGCGCGCGTCACTCCCGGCTGGCACCACGGTGCGGAAGTGAAGAAGCCCGGCTGTCACGTCACGCCGCCGCTTGCCAGTTTGCTGCCAGAACCGCCCTTGTTTCATCCCCGTACTGGGCGACGGCCTGATTCCAGCTGATGTCCCCGCGGGATGCGCAGAATGCGGCCATGGCCTGAATCAACCGATCGACATTGATGTTGGTCAGGACACTGCCGTCTCCGGCCTGAATTTTTTCAATCTGGTCGGCGGTGCCGCTGTCCCAGTTGTTGATGGTGATCTGGTCGTTCTGGCCGTAGTGGATGTTGAGTGCCCCGGCGGTCTTGTCGAGGGTGATTGTGTTGGGATTGATGCCGCTGCCGAATATAATGGTATCGGAGTTCCGGGCAGCATCGACGCCATTAGTTGAATGATCAACAATCACATCCTGGCTATCCCCGACCTGAAAGAAATACTGGTCCGAAAAATTACTGCCGCGCAAGAGGTCATTACCAGTGCCGCCAAAGTAATCGTTCCCGCGGTAGAGGTTACCCACCTGGGTTGAGCCACTCCAGTCTGCGCTACCCTGAACGCCGCCCAAGGTGTCGTTGCCACCCTTGCCGTAGTACGTATTCCACTCTGCTCCACCGGTTTGGGTATTGTCAGCGTCGTCACCATACTGCGAATAGGATGCCTTGGCCTGGAGATTGTCCCGATTCCAGGTTGTGCCATCCGCGAACTGCAAGGATTCGACGTCGTAGCGATTACCCAGGAACCAGTTATTCACCTTGATCTGGTCTCCACCATTGCCGAGCTTGATGTAAAGGTTGGTACCATCATTGGAGAGGGCAACGTTCGCCGCGGAGATACCGACACCAAAAATGATCTGATCTTGGTAGGAGGGATCGCTGTTGTCGTCAATCACATCTTGACCATCGCCCAGATCGACATAGTAGCGATCGGCATAATTGCTGCCGCGCAGCAGGTCATTGCCGGTGCCGCCGTGGTAATCATTGCCGCGATAGACGTTGTTGATCAGGGTCCAGCTGCCGTAGTCAGACGTGCCATAACCGCCACCAAGGGTGTCATCGCCAGCATCACCGTAGTAGATGTCGAGGCCATTGCCGCCGTCGAGGGTGTCGTTGCCGGCGAGACCGCGCAGGGTATCGCCGTTGTCAGAGCCGGCAAGGGTATCATTGCCGTCGGTGCCAAAGACCGTCAAACCCGTGTAGTCGAGGTTCCAGAGGGTGCCATCAGCGAAGGCAAGATCCTCAACCTTGTTGTAGGAGCTGGAAAAACGACCCTGAATCGTCATCTGGTCATCGGGGTTGCTGTAAAACTTGATCACCGCATCGCTGCCAACGCGGGAGATGTAGACATCGCTCAGGGTGATGCCGGCGCCGAGAACAATCCGGTCGCGGTTGGAGGGATCACCGTTCTCAACGATCGTGTCTTGGCCATCGCCGGCGCTGAAATAGTACCAATCGGCATAATTGCTGCCGCGCAGCAGGTCATTGCCGGTGCCGCCATGGTAATCATTGCCACGATAGACGTTGTTGATCAGGGTCCAGCTGCCGTAATCAGACGTGCCATAACCGCCACCAAGGGTGTCATCGCCAGCATCACCGTAGTAGATGTCGAGGCCATTGCCGCCGTCGAGGGTGTCGTTGCCGGCGAGACCGCGCAGGGTATCGCCGTTGTCAGAGCCGGCAAGGGTATCGTTGCCATCAGTGCCGAAGACCGTCAAACCCGTGTAGTCGAGGTTCCAGAGGGTGCCGTCGGCAAAGGCGAGATCCTCGACCTTGTTGTAGGAGCTGGAAAAACGACCCTGAATCGTCATCTGGTCATCAGGGTTGCTGTAGAACTTGATCACCGCATCGTTGCCCACACGATTGATGTAAACATCGGCGGGGGCAACACCTGCGCCGAGGACAATACGGTCGCGGTAGTTAGGATCGCCGTTCTCAACAATCGTGTCTTGGCCATCGCCGGCGCTGAAATAGTACCAATCGGCATAATTGCTGCCGCGCAGCAGGTCATTGCTGGTGCCGCCATGGTAATCATTGCCACGATAGACGTTGTTGATCAGGGTCCAGCCGCTGTAGTCGGCGGTGCCGTAGCCGCCGCCAAGGGTGTCGTTGCCAGCATCACCGTAGTAGATGTCGAGGCCATTGCCGCCGTCGAGGGTGTCGTTGCCGGCAAGGCCGCGCAGGGTGTCGCCATTGTCGGAGCCGGCAAGGGTGTCGTTGCCATCGGTGCCGAAGACAGTCAGGCCGGTATAGTCGAGGTTCCAGAGGGTGCCATCAGCGAAGGCAAGATCCTCAACCTTGTTGTAGGAGCTGGAAAAACGACCCTGAATCGTCATCTGGTCATCGGGGTTGCTGTAGAACTTGATCACCGCATCGTTGCCCACACGATTGATGTAAACATCGGCGGGGGCAACACCTGCGCCGAGGACAATACGGTCGCGGTAGTTGGGATCGCCGTTCTCAACGATCGTGTCTTGGCCATCGCCGGCGCTGAAATAGTACCAATCGGCATAATTGCTGCCGCGCAGCAGGTCATTGCCGGTGCCGCCGTGGTAATCATTGCCGCGATAGACGTTGTTGATCAGGGTCCAGCTGCCGTAATCAGACGTGCCATAACCGCCACCAAGGGTGTCGTTGCCAGCATCACCGTAGTAGATGTCGAGGCCATTGCCGCCGTCGAGGGTGTCGTTGCCGGCAAGGCCGCGCAGGGTGTCACCATTGTCGGAGCCGGCAAGGGTGTCGTTGCCATCAGTGCCGAAGACAGTCAGGCCGGTATAGTCGAGGTTCCAGAGGGTGCCATCAGCGAAGGCAAGATCCTCAACCTTGTTGTAGGAGCTTGAGAAACGACCCTGAATCGTCATCTGGTCATCAGGGTTGCTGTAGAACTTGATCACCGCATCGTTGCCCACACGATTGATGTAAACATCGGCGGGGGCAACACCTGCGCCGAGGACAATACGGTCGCGGTAGTTAGGATCGCCGTTCTCAACAATCGTGTCTTGGCCATCGCCGGCGCTGAAATAGTACCAATCGGCATAATTGCTGCCGCGCAGCAGGTCATTGCCGGTGCCACCATGGTAATCATTGCCGCGATAGACGTTGTTGACTAGGGTCCAGCCGCTGTAGTCGGCGGTGCCGTAGCCGCCGCCAAGGGTGTCGTTGCCAGCATCACCGTAGTAGATGTCGAGGCCATTGCCGCCATCCATGGCATCGTTGCCGGCAAGGCCGCGCAGGGTGTCGCCATTGTCGGAGCCGGCAAGGGTGTCGTTGCCATCAGTGCCAAAGACCGTCAAACCCGTGTAGTCGAGGTTCCAGAGGGTGCCGTCGGCAAAGGCGAGATCCTCGACCTTGTTGTAGGAGCTTGAGAAACGACCCTGAATCGTCATCTGGTCATCAGGGTTGCTGTAGAACTTGATCACCGCATCGCTGCCAACGCGGGAGATGTAAACATCGCTCGGGGTGATGCCGGCGCCGAGAACAATCCGGTCGCGGTTGGAGGGATCACCGTTCTCAACGATCGTGTCCTTGCCATCGCCAGCACTGAAATAGTACCAGTCGGCGCTGCTGGTGCCGCGCAGCAGATCATTACCGGTGCCGCCGTGGTAATCATTGCCGCGATAGACGTTGTTGATCAGGGTCCAGCTGCCGTAGTCAGACGTGCCATAACCGCCACCAAGGGTGTCATCGCCAGCATCACCGTAGTAGATGTCGAGGCCATTGCCGCCGTCGAGGGTGTCGTTGCCGGCGAGACCGCGCAGGGTATCGCCGTTGT
>PEAJ01000064.1 GCA_002753495.1 Magnetococcales bacterium HA3dbin3
AGCACCCACGCCGCCGCCAGTCACCACCACCGCGCCAACACCAGCGCCAACAACTCCAGCACCGACAACAGCCGTGCCAACGCGGCCACCAGTCGCCACCGCCGCCGCACCAGCACCCACGCCGCCGCCAGTCACCACCACCGCGCCAACACGGGCACCGGGAGAACGCAAAAATCCCCTGTCGCTGGCCGAACTCCCACTGGAGCCAACCGGTTCATTGACCGCCAGCCCCTCGGATTGGCGCGACCAGTTCCTCTACTTCCTGCTGCCGGACCGCTTCAGCGACGGACAAGAAGAGGCAGCGCGCCGCCCCCTCTTCGACCGCGATCACCCCACCTACGCACGCATCCACGACCGCGCCGCCTGGCTCGCCGCCGCGCGCCGCCCCAACGGTGGCACCCTGCGCGGCGTGCGCGGCAAACTTCCCTACCTGCGCAGCCTGGGAGTCTCCACCGTGTGGCTGGGACCGGTGTGGAAACAACGATCGGAGATCTCCGACAACCCCGGCTACGGCGTGCAAAATTTCCTCGACGTGGACCCTCGCTTCGGCAACACGGCAGAGCTGCGCGCCCTGGCCGACGCCCTCCACGAACGCGGCATGCATTTGATTCTGGACATCATTGTCACCCACACCGGCAACAATTGGTTCTACCACGACGCGGATGGACACAGCCGCGAGACAATGCCGTACAAAACCGCCCGCCACGACTTCGCCGGCTGGCGCGACCAACAGGGAAAATGCAGTCAGCAAATCACCACACCGGAAGATGGTGTCTGGCCCAGGGAGCTCCAGGACCCCACCCACTACACCCGCAAGGGATGTCCAGAAGGTCACGTCAGCACAATCCTCGGCAACGAAGGAGACCTCGGCAACCTCAAGGAACTCGACCTGCACCGGGAAACCACCCTCGACACCCTGATCCGCATCTGGTGCTCCTGGATCGTACGCAGCGATTGCGACGGCTTCCACATCGACACCCTGGGCTCCCTTCCGCCGGCGGTGGTACAACGCTTTTGCACGGAGATCCGCCACTTCGCCGCCTCCCGGGGCAAAGAGGAGTTTCTGCTGCTGGGCGAAGAGGTGCCGGCGGCGGGCCCCTTCCACGGCAGCGCGGCCGGCTACCCCACCGCCACCGATGCCTTCCTCGACCGCCACCTCTGCGCACGTACCCTCGATACCCTCCTCGCTGGCGATCTCGAACCACAGCGCCTCTTCGCCCTGTTTGATCACGCGCATTCGGTGGCGGGTGTCGCGGGTGGCGGCCGTTTCCGGATTGCCTTCATGGATCAGCGCGACTTGATCGCCACCGCGTCCGGCGCGACATCGCGGGAAGAACGCTACCTGCGTCTCGCGCAAGTCACCGGTGCCCTGCTGACCCTTCCGATCCTGCCGGCTCTGCACTTCGGTGCCGAACAGGCCCTAATCGGCAGCGGCAACGCCCCTGGCGCCAGCCGCGACGGCAGCGACCGCTTCCTGCGCGAAGCCATGTTTGGCGGCCCCTTCGGCCCCTTTGAAACCACGGGCTGCCACTTCTTCGACACCACCCACCCCACCTTCCTGCGCACCGCGGCGATCGGACGGTTGCGCACTGGCAGCGACCCGATCGGCCTGGCCTTGCGCCGTGGTCAGTTCTTCCCGCGCGAAACCTCGATCCTCCAAGGTCCCTTCGCCATCCACGGCGCCGGGGAACTCGTGGCCTGGTCCCGCCTCTTCCGTGATCGCGAGGTCCTGGTCGTCATCAACACCCATGCCCACGAAACACGCGGTGCCGAGATCACCATCGACGCCGGACTGCACCCCCCCGGCCAAACACTGCGCACCCTCTACCGCAGCGACTGGCCAGCGGAACGGCTGCGCATGCCGTCACAAACCGCCGACACGACGCCCGGGGAAGAGGACGAAACGGTCCTGGAGCGTCAGGGTCGATCGGTCGTCCACCTCTCCCTGCCACCAACCGGCTTGGCCATCCTCGGGTAAGTCGCGTCCCGGAGCCCCGCCCGCGCATGACTGCGCAACCGCGTCGTTACGTCAACTCCGGATCAAGATGGTGCCGAGGCAAGCGCGCGTGGCACGACAGATGCGTTTGGGTACGGCAAGGGGCACGCAAGGCAACCAACAAAGTGGCTACCTGACGGGAAATCAAGGTCACTTGCCAGGCAGTCGATAGATGGTCGGGGCAACCTGAACCAGGGGCACCTTCAGATTGTTCAGGGTCTCGGAGTGACCAACAAAGAGATACCCCCCGGGTAGCAAGTGGCGGCAGAACTTGTTGATGATCGCCTGCGTCGTCGGACGATCAAAATAGATGATCGCGTTGCGACAGAAGATGACATCAATGCGCTCCTTGAGGCCATAATCGGCATCCATGAAATTAAGCTGCTGGAAGCGGATCATGGAGCGCAGCTCCTGCCCCATCTTCACCAGGGGCTTGTGGGGGTTTTTGTTCTTGAGCATGTACTTCTTCTTCAGGGGCAGCGGCACCGGCTCCACCCGCTCCATCTCGTAGACACCCGCGGCCGCTTTCTTGAGCACCTTGGTCGAAAGGTCGGTGGCCAGGATGCTCGCGTTGAAACTCTTCCCCATCGTCTCGCCAAATTCGCGGATGACCATGGCCAGGGTGTACGGCTCTTCGCCAGTGGAACAGGCGGCGCTCCACACCATCAGGCGTCGCTGCGTACCCGCCCCGGCGGTCTCGACCAGCTCCGGCAATACCGTCCCGCGCAGATACTCGAAGTGGTTCGGCTCGCGAAAAAAATCGGTTTTGTTGGTGGTGACGGCATCGATGAAACTGATCAGCTCCTCACCCCTTTGATGCGGATCGAGGACCAACTCGACGTACTCGTCAAACGAATGCATGTGCAGGGCGCGCAAACGCTTCTGGATCCGCGCCGTGAGCATGGTCTTCTTCGACATCGGCATGAGGATGCCGGCCTGCTGATAGATGAAGTCGCTCAGCCGCTTGAAATCCTTGTCGGTGAGTCCGCTGCTGCCGGAGGAGGCATCTTGGGCGTTCATGCACTGTCCTTCGCGAGTGAAAGTCGGGGCAGTTTGCAATGCCCGGTCAGGAGTGGGGCAGGTGATGCGTCATCAGGTAAACCACGAGACCGGTCACGGTGACGTAAAACCAGAGTGGCAACGTCTTCCTCGCCAGGCGACGATGTTCCTGCCACATCCCGCTCAGGGCGTGCCGCATGACGGAAAAGAGCAACGGCAGCAAGGTGACCGCGGCGGCAACATGTGTGATCAGGATCGTGAAGAAGAGCGGACGCAACCAGCCCGTTCCGGGAAAAGGCCGCATGCCGGAAATGGCATGATCCACCAGGTAAAGGGTGAGGAAGAATACGGAAAGCACCGAGGAGCCGATCATGCAGGCTCGATGCACGCCGGTCCGCCCCCCGCGAATGGCGACAAGGCCATAGGTCAGGGTAACCAGCGTCACGACCACGATCACGGCTTCGATATGCGGCAAAAGCGCCAGAATGGGATGCATGATGATTGACCTCACGTCTGTCTGGGTTTGAAGCGCATCAAGTCGTGCCGGTCCACCCCGGAGGTGGCGAGGATGATCAGGGTACCCAGCACGGTCGGAAGGATCTGCAGGACGTGCAGACCGATGCCGGCGGCCAATGCCGTCTCCTTGGTCACACCAAACCAGCCAAGAGAGAGGACGACGGCCGCCTCATACACCCCCATGCCCCCAGGTGAAGAGGGAAGCGACAAACCGATGGAAGAGACCACAAACACCGCCGCCACCTGCGCCGCGGTCAGCTCAAGTCCGGCCGCCCACTGCACGAAGAGCAAGGCTACAGCCAGATAGGAGAGCCACACAAGCAGGGTATACCAACCCAGGAGCAGAAAAAACCTCCAGGAAACGTGCTCCTGCAGATGTTCCAGGATGGCGGCGACAAAATCCTTCAAGCGCGGCAGGGGTATCAAACGCAGCACCAGGCGCGAAATGGCTGGAAAGCGACTGTTGAGGAGCAAAAACGCCCAAAAAACGCCGACGATAACGGCCAACGGTACGAGAAGCAACGATTTATCCAGAAGATAAGCGATCAACACCCCAAAGAGCAGCACCGCGTTCAAGTCAAAAAATCTCTCCCAAAAAACGATCCCCATGCCCTCGCTCATGGCGATCCCCGCCCGCTGGCGGAGGAACGAAACCTTGGCCAGCTCCCCCAGTTTGGCGGGGAAGATGTTGTTGAGGCCGAGACAAAGGAATACCGTCTGCAAGGAAAGGGAAAAGCGGACGCGATGCCGGGTCAAAAACACCAACCGCCAAGCCGGAGCCAGCATGGTCAGCACCACCGCGCCCTCCACGACCAAAAGACGCCCAAACTCCAGGTTGCGAAAGCTCGCCAGGGTTTGTTCGAGGTCGAGGCCGGAGGCGAGGAAATACAGACAGCCGCCGATCAGCGCAAATCGCAAGGCAAGAGACAACGCCCTTTTCACCATGACGTTCAAGCTCTCCACCGGTCACGACAACCGTCAAGGCGCATACCCGCCACCACCGCCAAAGTCCCGAACCACGCCCGGATGCTCATGGGGCGATGTGGGGGTTGCGTGCCAGCTCAAGCAGGTACCGACCGTACCCGGAGGCGGCGATGCGTTCCCCACAGGCGACCAATTCCCGGGTCGAGATCCACCCCTTGCGCCAGGCCACCTCCTCGATGCAACCGATGCGAAACCCCTGACGACCCTCGATGGCCGCGACAAAATTGGCCGCCTCCAGCATGGATTGTTCGGTTCCGGCGTCGAGCCAGGCGTGACCACGTCCAAGCATCTCCACCCGCAATCGTCCCTGTTCGAGGTAGACCTTGTTGACATCGGTAATTTCCAGCTCGCCGCGTGCCGAGGGGCGGATCTTCCGCGCAATGTCAACCACCTGATCATCGTAGAAGTACAGGCCAGTCACCGCCAGGTTGGAGCGCGGCCGGGGGGGTTTTTCCTCCAGGGAGAGCGCGCGTCCGGCGGCATCGACCTCAACCACGCCATAGCGGGCTGGATCCCGAACCGGGTAGGCGAAGATGGTGGCACCGGCGGTACGACCGGAACACTCCTGAAGTCGATTTTGCAGGGCGTGACCGAAAAAGATGTTATCCCCCAGGATCAAGGCCACCGGATCGCCGGCGATAAACCCCTGACCAATGAGAAACGCCTCCGCCAACCCGCCAGGGTGAGCCTGTTCGACATATTCCAGGCGCAGGCCGAGGGCGGGACCATCCCCCAACAACTGGCGAAAGCGTGGCAGATCGGTCGGGGTGGAGATGATCAGGATATGGCGCACATCCGCAAGCATCAGAACCGATAAACCATAATAAATCATGGGTTTATCGTAGATCGGCAAGAGTTGCTTGGAGATGGGCAAAGTGGCAGGATAGAGGCGAGAGCCGCTGCCGCCGGCCAGGATGATCCCTTTTTTCAATGCGATTCCTCTATCAATGGGGCCGAAACGGCCGTGGTCATGCACGCACCCGCCATCATAAATCAGGACCCGCGCCCGTGCCAAGCACGGACCCAACGCCGTCGCGGCGGCAAGGTCGGGGTTTGACCGTCATGACAACATCGGGTTGGATCATCCTGGCGGTTCTCCTGACCAGCAACGCCCTCGACTGGCTGGCACGGGAACTCAATCTGCGTGCCCTGCCCAAGGAGGCACCCGAAGAGCACGCCGATACGCCACGCCAGAAACAACACGACCGCCGTCAGGCCTACATCCGGGCACGAACGCGCCTGCACCAGGGGCATGGCCTCTGCGACCATGCGCTCCTGCTCGGGTTCTGGTTTGCCGGTGGCTTGCCCTGGCTGGATGGGATCGTGCGCGCCGGCACGGGGGATCCTCTGGTCGCGGGTCTGCTCTACACCGGTGCTCTCATTTTCGCCGGCCAGATCATTGACCTCCCCTTCGCCCTGTACGCCACGTTCGTTCTGGAGGCTCGTTTTGGTTTCAATCGCACCACCGGACGCACCTGGGCATTGGATCGTCTGAAGGGGGTGATCCTGACAGTGATACTCGGCGGACCGCTCTTGACGGGGGTGTTGTTCCTGTTTACACGCTTTGGTCCGGGGTTCTGGTGGATCGGCTGGATCTCGGTTGCGTGCTTTCTGTTGCTGGTTCAGTTCGTCGCCCCAATCTGGCTGTTGCCCCTGTTCAACCGTTTCTCACCCCTGCCCGAGGGCGAACTGAAAACGCTCCTGCTGGAGTACGCGCGGGCCGTCAACTTTCCGGTGACGGAGATCGTGGTCATGGATGGATCACGGCGCTCCACAAAGGCCAACGCCTTTTTCACCGGCTTTGGGCGGTTTCGTCGCATCGTTTTGTTTGATACCCTGGTCCAGGGGTGCGCGCCTTTGGAACTCCGGGCGGTTCTCGCCCATGAGGTCGGTCACTGGCGTCAACATCATTTGCTGGAATCTCTGCTGCTTGGCATCCTGAACCTGGGGCTCATGTTCTATCTGCTGTCGTGGTGCCTGACGTCACCGACGCTGTACCAGGCGTTTCAGGTCGAAGCAATGTCGGTTCACGTCGGATTGGTGATTTTTGCCCTGCTCGCCGCGCCCGTGGGGATGGTGATCTCACCGTGGATCAAGTGGCGTTCGCGGCAAAATGAATATGCCGCCGATCGCTTTGCCGTCACCACCTGCCACGCTGGGGAGGCTCTCGTTGACGCCCTGAAAAAGTTGGCCCAGGATCACCTTGCACACCCGACCCCGCACCCGTTGTACGTTTTTCTCAACGACGCACACCCCCCGCTGGCGGCACGCATCGCCTCCATACGTCGCGCCATGGGAGAATTTGTGTCGACCTGAATGATTGTGTTGTCGAAGGGGACCGGAATGGACAATGCCGTATCGCGCAAAAGCCCCACCCGCGGGGGCGGATCCCCCGACGCGCGCCGGGGATTTTTTAACACGCGCCTGTTGGAGGTTGTCCTGGGTGACAGCCAGGATGGCGTCCTGGTGGCGGATTGGCGGGGCAACATTCGGCGTGTCAACCAGACCCTCTGCGCGCTGCTGGGGTATGGGCCGTCCGACCTTGAAGGAAAGAACATCGGACGTTTCCTGCATCTTTGGCAGGAGGATGCCGATTTTTTCGAGGAGATGGTCGAGGAGGTCTGGTTCAGCGGCTTCTGGCAGGGGGAGATCAATCCCCGGCGCCGGGACGGGCAGGTGTTCCGTGCCCGTTTGCGCGTCAATGCCCTGCTGCCGGCCCATGGCGAGGAGAAGGTGCGTTTTTATGTCGGTCAGTTCACCCGGCTGGCCGCGGTTGCAACCGGCGGAACCGGGCACCCCTCCAACTCCGGTCTTGACCCGTTGACCGGTCTGGCGAACCGTTTTCTCTTCGAGGATCGCCTGCAACAATCCCTGACCCAGGCGCGGCGGCGCAACCGCAGCGTTGGTTCCATGTTCGTCGACCTCGACCGGTTCAAGCTCATCAACGACTCCCTCGGACCCTCCTTCGGTGACCATCTGCTGACGGTGGTCGCCGAACGGTTGACCCACTGCCTGCGCACGAGTGACCGCGTGGCCAGGATCGGTGCTGACGAATTTGCCCTGCTCCTTACCGATATTGACGATGGTTCCGGGGCGGTGCGCAATATTGGTGTCGTCGCGCGCAAAGTTTACGAAGCCCTTTCGCTGCCCCTGACCATCGACGGCCAGGAGATCGACCTCTCCGCCGCCATGGGCGTCACCCTCTTTCCCCAGGATGGCGAAGATGCCCAGGAGATCATGAAAAACACCTTCACCGCCCTCGCCCATGCCAAAAAGAAGGGGCGCAACAGCTATCAATTTTTTTCCGCCGAGATGGCCGAAACCGCGCGTCGTCGCTTCGACCTGGAAACACGCCTGCGCCACGCCATCGATCGCGGCGAGATGCGCCTCTACTACCAACCGCAAGTGGATCTCAAGAGCGGCAAGGTGATCGGCGCCGAGGCCCTGGTACGCTGGATGCGCGAAGGTGGCAAACTGGTTTCTCCAGCTGAGTTTATCCCCGTCGCCGAGGAGTCGGGTTTGATCGTCCCCATTGGCGAGTGGGTTCTGCGCACCGCCTGCCAACAGATTGTCGCCTGGCGCAAGATGGGGTTACCCCCCATTCGGGTCGGGATTAACCTTTCGGCCGTGCAGTTCAGGCGGCAAGATCTGGCGGCGATCGTAGAGAACCTCCTGGCGGAGTTCGCGATCGAGCCCACGCAGCTCGATCTTGAAATCACCGAAAGCGCCATCATGGAGGATGTGCAGCGGGCAGTCAAAATTTTGAACCACATCAGCCGTCTCGGGGTAAAGCTCTCCATCGACGACTTTGGCACCGGCTACTCCTCTTTAAGCCAATTGCGGCAGTTCCCCTTCAAGACCTTGAAAATCGATCGCTCCTTTGTCCGCGATATCAGCAGCAATCCGGGCGATGCCGCCATCGTCAGCGCCATCATCGCCATGGCACACAGCCTGGATCAGACCGTGGTTGTCGAAGGGCTGGAGACACCCGATCAGCTCGCCATCCTGCGCAGCCTGCATTGCAATGAGATGCAGGGATTTTTGTTCAGCGCCGCCGTACCCGCCGCCGAGCTGACCGCCATGTTGATCGAGGGGCGCCAGCTGCCGACCGGATGATCGCCCGTCGGCCCGACATCGCCAACGCCTTGACAACCACCCCGACAACACGGCAAGGGTTGCCGAAGTCGGCATTTTTTTCCCGGCAGTCGGGGGCGGCGGTCGGGTCACGGACGGGGTGACATCTGTAAAATATGTCACCTTTCAACAATATAAAACGACGACAAAAACAGGAACGGAATTTGCGTGATCGGGGTTCGTCCCTCCCCAGGCCTGGTTTGCGCGCGCCGGGGATTGCTGTCGGCCACTGCTGAAGGAAATGACGATGCGACCCATGTTCCAAGACCCCTTGATTGCCGATGCCCTGCTGATCATGGAAGCCGGACCGGAAGATCCGGGCTACGACGCCGCCTGGAGCTACCTGTTGCGTTGTCGCGATCCCGAGGTACAGACGATGTTGCGGCGTTCGATGGAGTCGGTTTACGGCCCGATGCCCCCCGCCACCGGTTACAACGACGCGGGTGAAGCCTTCTGGACCACGGAGGTGATCGCGCGTTACCTGGGAACCGATGTCGCCGCCGTCGACGCCCTGGTCGAGGATGTCCACGAGCAGTTCGAGGATGCCGCCGGCGTGATGGAGACCAGAAAGCTGCACCGGATTCACTGACGGCAGCCGCTTTTGAGAATTTGTTTTTCCCCCGTGGAGGGCGTGCCTGGGATCCACGGCGACAAAAACCCGACAGGAGGGTGAAAAAAGCCGGGGAAAGGCACGCGGATTGCAGAGGAAGGTCGGGCGTAGTCGTAGCATCAACCGCCGTCGATCGAGCCCTTTGCTTCTCATGAAGATGCGATTCAACACATGGCATGGCTGGACCCTCCTCGGGTTGGCGGCGGCTTTGGCCCTGGCACAGCCCGGGGCGGCCCTGAACCTGCCCGATGCCGTCTCCAGGGCAGTAACGACCAACCCGGAGGCACGGGCGGCGCTGGAGAACCACCATGCGGTGGAACAGGGGGTTCAGGCAGCGCGCGCTGGTTATCTCCCGACCGTCGACTTGAGTACCGCCCTGGGTCGCGAATACAGCGACAACCCCACCACCCGCGGTGCTGGCGAGCAGGGGGTTGGGCTTAATCGCGGCGAATCGGGAATCAAACTGAGCCAGATGCTCTTCGACGGACAGGCGACCAGGTCGGGTGTCGCCGCCTCCGCCTCTCGCGCCGCCGCCGCCGGTTTCGGCTACGATCAGGTTGCCGAAAGCGTGGCGCTGGCCGCCGCCGAGGCCTACCTCGACGTGCTGAAGCAGCGTGAACTTTTGCAACTTGCCAGCGATAACGTTGCCCTGCACAAGAGAATCCTCACCCAGGTCCGTGGTCGGGTTACAAGCGGTTCCGGCAACGAGGCGGATATCCAACAGACCGAATCCCGGCTGGCTCTGGCCGATGCCACCATGTCCGCCCTTGAGGGCTCCCTGGAAAATGCCCTCTCCCGCTACTACCAGGTCGTTGGCGAAGCGCCCACCGGGTTGATTCCACCCGTGCAGCATGCCGAACGACTGCCGCGAACCCTTGAGGATGCGCTGCGGGATGCCCTGGCCAACCATCCGGCGATCCTGATCGCCACGCGCGAGCTGGAGGCGGCCCAGGCGCAGCAGGAAGGGGCCAAGTCCGGGTATTGGCCCAAGGTCAACCTGGAAATGAGCGCCAACGCCAATGACAACGTCGGTGGCGTCGCCGGTTACGCCAAAGCCATGGCCGCCCTGTTGCGTCTGGATTACAACATTTTCCGTGGCGGTGGTGACGATGCGCGCAAGGAAGAGGCGCTCCGACGCGGCAATCAGGCGCGCGAGCAGCTCGAACTGGCCAGAAGACATGTCGAGGAGGGGGTGCGCATCGCCTGGAAGGCCTATCTGGTGTCGCAAAGCCGGATCAGCCACCTGGAACGGCATCAGGCGGTCAGCAAGAAGGTGGCCGCAGCCTACCATGAGCAGTTTCAGAAGGGACATCGCTCCCTGGTCGATGTCCTGAACGCTGAAAACGAATCCATGTCAGCCCGTTCTGCCCTGCGCACCGAGCAGTACACGCTCATGGCCAGCAGTTGTCGCCTCATGGCCGCCGTGGGGCATCTGCGCACATACCTGGAGATCCCCCCCGTTCAGGTGGCATCGGCATCCTCCTCCTGGCCAACACCGGCGGGGACAGCCGTGTCCGCGTCGGCGGAAAGCTCCAGTACCACCACGGAAAAATCACCCGCGACCGACAACAAAGGCGTGGGAACGGCCCCGTCCCGCTCCACCGGCGGTACCCCGGACTACCTTCCCCCAACCTCCCGTCCCCCGGATGGATCACCCGCCTATCGGCCAGCCACGAGCAGAACGTCCGCCCACGGTCGCGGGGAGTACGCCCTCCTCCTGGGTGCCTTCACCAGTCGCGACAACGTCAATAGGCTCCGCGAGCGTCTGGAACAGGCGGGCTTTCCCAGCTTCGAGCGCAGCTCCATCAGCAACGGTCGGCACTTCTTCCGCGTCTATTGTGGTCCCTACCCCACCCCCACCGAGGCTCAAGGTGCCGCCGGGCGCCTGCTGAAAAAGGTCGGCATGGAAGTCAAGGTGGTCAAGGAGAAGGAGAATCGGGATCGTGAGGAAGAAGACGCCCTCCGTGCCGCCCAGCCAACAGAAGACGGGCGGCTGATTGCCCCAGGCAGGAAGAGTGATGGCAGGCAGGAGGGCAGTTCCACACCGGGCAGAGGCAAAAAGAATGCTCCGGCAAGGGAAAACAAGGCGGAGGAGAGAACCAAAGCCGGTACCGGGGTTCCGGAAGTGCGGCCCATTCCTCCGGAACCGGTTCGGGAATCAATCCCCACGCCGATGACAACGCCGCCAACCCCGGCCGCGCCACCGGCGGTTGATCTCTCCCCGGTTGATCCGAATCGCGGAGGTTTCGGCAACGGCGAGCCGTTCCAGAAGCCCGCGCCGGAACCCGAGTTGCCCAAGTCCGGGACGAAAACCAAGAAAGAACCCGCCAGCGTCGGCAGGAGGATCTCTCCCCCAGCCAACGAGGTTGACTTGCCGGAGTCAGGTTCCGCCCTCCCCGGTCAGAACGCCGGGGAACGGGATAAACGCCCCTCCGAGCCACCCGCCGAATCCGGCCAGGAAAAATCCGAAGAGTGGTTTTCCAGCCCATCGCATCCGGTGGAGATCCCCGAGGATATGGGGCGATCGGCGTTTCCATTCCCCGAGGATCGCGCCCCAACCTCCGGAGAGGTGGACAAGCCACCGGCATCGGGATCGTCGACCACGCCAGGGGGTCTTCTCAGGGGAAAAAACCCCTGGAAGCGACCCGGCCGGGGCACCGATCCGGCAACCCCGGAAACACGCAAGGGGGGCCCCGACGGTACAAAACAATCGGAGGGTGTCGCGCGGCCGGCGCGGGGAGATGAGGATGGCAGGGTGGACATGGCCCCGGGTCCCTCGGTCAATCCTCCTCGCGGCGGAGAGGGAAAACATCCCGACACCAAAGACAAAAAGGGCGATGACAGCGACACCAAACGCGCGGTCGACCAGGAACTGCGCAAGTGGTTTCAGCCCGGCAAGGAGAAAGGCCAAGAAGGCAAGCCGTCACAACCAGGGAGCTCCCTGCAACCGGGAACCTCGCCACAATCGGAGGGACCTCCGACCGGGGGATACTCCGTTTTTCTTGGTTCGTTCTCGGTCCCCAGACTGGCGGAGATGGTCAGCGATCGCACCCGTCAATCCGGCTTGCCGGTCTACCAACAGACCACCATGACGCAAGGGCACCCAGCGGTTCGGATTTACGCCGGACCCTTCCCGCGCGAGGAGATGGCACAGGCAGCGCTGCGACGCATGCAGAAAGAACAGGACTTAACCGACGGCTTTGTCGTCAAAAACGGCGCCGGGGGAATGCGGGCGGGCGGGTACGAACGCAACGCCGTGTCGGCCCGGGAGTCGTTGCCCTCGGACAACAACATTTGATGCCAATTTGCATGCGACGCGGGAACAAGGCAACGAGGAGAAGGAGTCGGCGACGCGACGGATGCATACCTGGGTACAGCGAGAAACCGACAACGAAGCCAGCAAGGTTGCCGCCACGAACGCAAGCCGGAATCAAACCGCCCCCGGAGGATCCCCTGCCGCTTCCGGCTCTCGCGCCCCCCGCGTCCTCCCCCGCC
>PEAJ01000065.1 GCA_002753495.1 Magnetococcales bacterium HA3dbin3
ACGCTCTTCCGATCTTTACGCGAAAGGCGTGCGAAAATCGCCCGTGGGTAGGGGGGCGGAAAAGCAAAAACAAAACCTCGGGGCTTCGCCCCGAACCCCACCAGGGGGCAGGCGGAGCCTCCCCCTGGACCCCCAACCACTTTAAAAAATTATAAAAACAATTTTGTCGGGGCTTCGCCCCGAACCCCACCAGGGCCCTGCCCTGGACCAAGCCAGGGAGTGCGGCCCCCTGGACCCCATTTTACTCGCCACAAACAACCTGGGATCGGCATCTTCCTGGAAATTTCGCGGCGGACAACAAAAAAATCCGTTTGATGACGAACCAAAAAGATGGCAAACTCCGCCCGGCCGGCGGGTGGGGGAAGCCTCCCTGGATGGGGCACCGCGAGAAGGGCCGGACCAGACCCGGGGGCAGACTGTCTCCCTGCGGCTGGGGTCATGGAAGGGGGTCTCGGGAAAGGGGGCCAGGGTGGAAAATACGGTCAGGGTGACGCTCTCCCCACACGAAACGGTGCAGATTTTTGGCACCGGGGAGGTCAAGATCGTCGCCGGAAGTCACGTCTCGGTGGTCAAGACCCCGCTTCTGTCCCTGGGCGGATTGACAGGAACAGTCAAGGCGGGAACACTCTCCCTGGCATTGACCGGACCGGTGCTTGGCCTGGCCGGGGTGATTCTGGCCATGTCCTGGATGGGTCACCTCGCTCTCAAACATGCCGCGCGCGGCGCGCGATCGGATACCCTCCCCGCCGTCGTGGCAGACGCCACACCCGCCACCCCCTGAAGCTGGTCGCCCAGGTAAGCGCGCGGCTTGTGCGTGCGCTACTCCGCTGTTTTCTCGATGATCGTGGGCTGAAAATCCAATCCCAACCCCCGTGCGGTCAGGGCCTGTTCGATGACAACGTTGTCAAACGCCGTCGGGCAGAGATGACAACACAAGGGGATGTCATCGCCGCGGGCAATCTCCGCGAACAGCCGGTGACGCTCCACCGAACGCCAGATCTCCGGAAAACGGCGATCGTTGATGTTGCCGAAGGCGCTCTCCTTGTAGAAGTGGCGGCAGCAGGCGAACAGATTGCCCTGATAGTCCATATGGGTGCGAAAGTGGGGGCCGTGGCAGCGGCGCCAGTCGGCCTGGAGGGTTTCGTCTGCCCGGAGGAAACTTTCCCAACGCACCTCGATGCCCGGAACACGCGCGGCGGCTTCCAGAAGGGGGATGGCCTCCGGATGCACCGGATGTTTTGTCCCCTCCCGGTCGAAACGATTGCGCAACACCACCTTGTCGGTTCCCAGACGTTCGTGCAGGGCGACCAGGTCGGGGATGGAACGCCAGTTGGCCTCCCAGACGACACATTGCAGGGCAAGTTGCACCGGCCATCCCTCCTGTCGCCGCAGGGTCAGGGCATTTTCCAGATTGTGGATCAGACGTGAAAAATCCCTCTCGTGACAGGCATGGACATGCGCATAGGTCGCGGCGTCGCCACCGTTGACGCTGAAACGTGCCCAGGCGGTGTGCGGGAGAATCCTGGCGGCATTGGCCGGGGTCAGCAGGACGCCATTGGAGCTGAAGGCCATGCGCAAGCCCAGGGCATGCCCATGGGCGATGAGGTCGGCGAGGTCGGGATGCAGGAGGGGCTCGCCGGTGCCGGCAAAGTAGACCTCCTCCCCACCCATGGCGCGAAAGTCGGCGAGGAACGGCCGGAAATGTTCCGTCGGGAGAAACTTTTTGCGCGCGCCGAAGAGATCGAGCTGCAACGGATAGCAGTGCAGACAGCCATGGTTGCAGCCATTGACCGGGGCCACTTCGATGGTCAGGGGACCGGGAACCTGACCGGCCAACCAGCGTTTGAGTGGTTCGGGATTGTTTTGCAAGCGGCCACCGCCGATCTGGCTGCGCACCGGGGCTGCCCCACCGGCGACCTCTCCGGACCCTTGGGTTTCGATCAACATGCCCTGCTCCTTTCGCCGGGGCTACAAGCCGGCCACGAACCTCTGGCACAGCAGATCGGGCGGTGTTGGTTGCCAGCCGATGGCTGCTTCGAGCTTTTTTGTCGCCATGGAGGTATCGAGGGGCCAACGTTCGGAAAAGTTGAATGCGTTGATGCTGCGATAATGGATGCGCGGGTTGCGCACCGGTCCGAAACGGGCGACATAATGTTTGAGAAACATCTCCAGCAACTGTCGTCGCGAGCAGCAGGTGGGGCCGCAGAGGTGATAGACGCCGCTCAAGTTGCGTTCGACGAGTGCCAACAATCCGTCGACCACGTCGTCGATGAACACCGGGCAGAAGCATTGGTCGTCGGCACAGTGGATCTCCTGACCCGCGGTCAGGGCGTCGAACCAGTTGGCGAGTAAAGTACCCTCGCCGCGGCGGATGCCATAAACCTTTGCCAGACGAACGATGATCCCGCCCTGGGCAGCGGATGCCAGCAGGTAGCGCTCAACCGTCAGCTTTTGCTGCCCGTAGGTGACGAGCGGATGGGTGGGGTCCTCCTCGCGGTAGCCGCCGCGCGTGCCGTCGAAGACGACATCGGTGGAGGCAAAGACCGGGGTGATGTTCAAGGCGCGCAGCTGGTCGATGACGCTTTGGGCGTTGATGACATTGGCCCGGTGCGACGCCACCTTGTCGCGTTCGCACTCCAGCAGCTTCGAGATGCCCATCAGCATGAAGGCATGGGTGAACGCTCCCCGGCCGCGGATCAGATCGGCGATCGGCACGCTGCCGGAGTCGAAATGCAACCCGCCCGGAAACGGGTGCGTATACCAGGTCGCCAACGCCCGGTCAGGACCGAGCCGGGCGTAGAGATGCCGCCCGATATAGCCGGAGCCGCCCAGGATCAAATACCGCCCGGAAGCCATGTTTGCGCACACCCTCCCTGACCGAAAACGTTTCTGCGTGCCGGTGACGGAAAACGGCTCCGCAAAAATCATTCCAGGAAGTGGCTTAAACCCGGCGCCGGCGGAAATCGCGGCTCCCTTTACCCCTTGTCCCGGCCTTTCGTCGGCTTTTTTGTGGTTTTGGCGGGGGAACTCTTTCTGTTTCGGTCTTTTGCCGATTTTTTTACACCCTCGGCGGGGGCACTCTTCCTGGTAGCATCCTTGGCGGTGGCAACAAGGGTGCCTTGTCCGGTTTTATCGGTAACCGCGGCGGCACCTTTTGCCCCGGGTGCGGCGGCAGCTTCTGCTCCGTGCATTGCCGCGGTGGCGGTGGTGGCGACGGTGGTGGTAGTGGTGGCGGTCGGCGTTGCCGGTGCGCGCGGGGCGGGCGTCTCCGTTTGGGTCGCCGCCGGGGCGGCGGAGAGCGGAAAGTCGTGGATCAGGATCTCCCGCGTCCGCCGACACAACTCCCGCCCGTAGTCGCCCCACCTGCCCGGATCTTCGTAGCGGTGGCAGCTTGTCTGCGTGAGCAGCAAGTGGTAAAGGGCGTTGCGGTAGCGCCCTTCGCGCGGATCACAACCCGGACGCAGCACCCGCTCATGGAACAGGGCACTCAACCGAGCCACCGCTTCGGGAATCATCACCCGCCCGACGATCGGAAAGGGTGCATCGCTCAAACCCTCACCGGTCAACTGAAAATCCCCCCCTTCGTGGACGAGGGCGGCGAGGGTTGCGGCCAGCTTCTCCGGACCGTCACCCGGCGCGCATCGTTCCCGGATGCGTGCATGTCCCCGCGGTACCACCACCGGCAGATCGGCGCTGGTGATCCCGCTGGCAAAGAGTTGCTCCAGGTACTCCGAAACCAGCAGCGGCGGGGTCTCTGGTTTGGAAGGATCGCGCATATCCTGCAAGAATTTGGCGGGGAATTCATTCATCATCACCCCGCCCTCCTCGCCATTGGCGATCTGTGTCACCAACGGCGGCACCATGCGTCCACCAAGTTCGAGCGGCGCCAGGCCGCGGGCCTCGGCGCGGGGTTGCATCTGGCCGACGAGCTTGGGGTCATCCCCTTGCGTCTTGAGCAAGACGATGATCTCGACGCTCTCGCCCCGGGCATTGTGGCACACCAGACGGTGCGGCAGATGCGACCGGACGACCGGACGACCGGTGTGCGGATCCTCGACCATCCGTTCCTGGAGCAACAGCCACTGGTAGCCACAATCGCGCAGGGTCCGGATAAGCGCAAAGATGCTTTCCGGATGATTGGGCAGGAGCGACCCCACCGGCGAAAACCCGCGCACGCGCCCGAGCGCCGCGTCGCCGAAGAGGGCGGCGAAGTGGTGCTGCCAGGCGCGCACGTGCAGCCGGTAGTCCCGGACCGGGGTGGTGGTGGCCAGGGCATGGCCCCAGGGCGAACCGAGCCACTCGACGGCGTGGCGCTGCCCGGGGTGATCGGTCATGGCGCGCAGATCGGCCAGGATGTCGGTGGCACCCATGGCGTGCAGACCGTGCAGCAGGGTGCCGGAGTAGTCGAGCATGATGCGCGCTGCCCGCCCTTCGGCGAGCAGTTGCGGGATAAACACCGCCATGCGCCGGTAGCATTCCAGGTAGACACCGGCGTTGTAGCGGTCGCCGCTCTCGGGGCTCGCAAGCAGCAGGGACAGATTGCTGATGGTCGCCGCCGTCGGCAGGTGCTCGCCGCCCGCCGGCAACA
The DNA here is from genome assembly GCA_002753495.1 of Magnetococcales bacterium HA3dbin3. Classification (GTDB taxonomy): domain Bacteria; phylum Pseudomonadota; class Magnetococcia; order Magnetococcales; family DC0425bin3; genus HA3dbin3. The sequence goes on from PEAJ01000065.1 coordinate 4,589, forward strand.
GCGGCTGGTGCATGTGCAAGGCGATGGCGTAGGCGCTCTTGATACCGGCGAGATTGTGTGGACCGGGGCGCAGACCAGAAGCGAAGGGCTGCGCGTGACCGGTGGCCAGGGCGTGCGCCACCTCGGCTTCGTCACCACAAAGGGCGGGTAGATCGTCGGTGATCGGGGGTATGGTCGTGGTGCTCATGGTCTCTCCCTTTCCGGGGGCATTGTGCGCGGGGAGGGATCGGACCCGGGCGGTGGTCATTTGTGGCGGATGAACTCATAGACGTTCAGGTAATCCCCCGCCGGGTGGCGCCACGAAAGGTCGGTCTTCATGCCGGTAACGAGCAGTTGACGCCACAGATCGCGCCGCTCGCGGTAAAGCCCCAAGGCGCGGTGCAGGGCCGACTCGATGCCGGTGTTATCGGCGTGCTCGAAGACGAAACCGTTGCGCTGCTCGCGCGGCAGGGGGGCATAATCCCAGTCGAACACCGTATCGGCAAGTCCACCCACCGCGCGCACGATCGGCACCGTGCCATAACGCAAGGCGATCATCTGCGCAAGGCCGCACGGTTCACGCAGGCTGGGGACGATGCACATGTCGGCACCAGCAAAAATCAGGTGTGCAAGCTCCTCGTCACAGCCAATCTCCAGGTGGCAGTCGGTGTTGTCGGCGAGGTGGTGTTTCAGGTGGACAAAGGTGTCGTTGACGTTGCCGTCGGAGCCGGTACCGAGGAGAACGAACTGGGCCTGGTTCCAGACGGCGGTGAAGAGGGCGTGGCGCACAAGGGAAGCCCCCTTTTGCGGATCGAGACGGCCGACGTAGGCGATGAGGGGTTTTTCCTCGGCGGTGAGGCGCAGGCGGCGGCGCAGCGCCTCCTTGTTGCGTTCCTTGCCGGCGAGATCGTCGGCGCTGAAAAGGTGGGGAATCAGCGGGTCGGCCTCGGGGTTCCACAGGTCGCCGTCAAGGCCGTTCAGGATGCCGCCAAACTTGTTCTGATGCATATGCAGGGCATGACCGAGGCCGAATCCCTGATCGCTGAAGCGGGCCTCCCAGGCGTGTCGCCGCGACACCGTGGTGACAAAATTGCCGTAGACGATGCCCGCCTTGGCCAAGTTGAGCATGCGCGGATCGGCATCGTCTTGCAACCGTTCCCGATCAAGGAAATATTTTGGCCGGCCGAGCCCGGTCGCCTTGAGCACCTCCGTCGTGCACACCCCCTGGTGGCGGAAATCGTGGATGGTGTGACACACCCGACAATTGTTCATGCCGTGCGGCTGGTAGACCTCGTAGAGCAGGACCGCGGCCAGGGCGGTCTGCCAGTTGTGGGTGTGGATGATCTCCGGGCGTCTGTCGGTGACGAAGAGATACTCCATCGCCGCCTTGCAGAAAAAAGCAAAGCGCAAGGGGTCGTCGGGGAAACCGTAGAGGGGTCCGCGATTGAAAAAATTGTCGCGCGAATGCGGTTCGACAAAGTGGCAGGGCAGACCGTGGACAAAGCCAAAATGCACGGTGCAGTGGACAACGCCGTCCCACCAGGGAATCGGCAGATCGGCGCGGGCGACATTGAGGCCCTGGATCTGTTCGCGGCGCAGGGTATCGTACCAGGGCAGAATGAGTTCGACGACGTGGCCGCGTTGCGCAAGCGCGCGGCCGAGGCCGGAGACCATGTCGGCCAGTCCGCCAACCTTGACCACCGGTGCGCACTCGGTGGCGATGACGACAATGTGCATGCGATTCCCCCACGCCCTTAGTCGATGCGTTGTGCCGATTTTCGGATCCGACAACTCCCCCGCCCGTGCTGTCACTCTTTTTTTCGCGTCATGCCGGGTCGATGCCGTCTTGTCCCTGGCGCTGTCGCCGCGCCGGTCATGCCGGTCAGGACAACCGGCACGGGCGATGGCAGCTCCTCCCCCCGAACAGCCCCACCCTGGAAGAGATGCCTTTATCCGGCCGATCAATCGATGCCTGAAGCCCTCTCTTTGGCAGTGAATTCGGCGCGAAGTTCCCGGGCATGGTTTTAAGAAGTGTGATCGTCGCGGGCGATCCGGCTGGGAAGGGGTCCCTGCTGCCCCTGATATTTTGCCCCCTGTTTGTGGCCGTAAGGGCGGCTGGTTGGGGAGTTGAGCGACTCGAAGGAGATGGCGCCGATGCGGATGCCGGGCTTCAAGGCGAGGGGTAGGTGCCCGGCGTTGAAAAATTCAAAGGTGACGCGGCCATCCCACCCCGGGTCGATGGCGTGGGCGGTCATGTGGACCATCAGCCCGACGCGTGCGAGGCTGCTGCGTCCATCCAGCCAGCCGACGATATCGTGGGCGAGGCGGATCCGCTCCACCGTCACCCCGAGGGCAAACGCGCCGGGGTGGAGAAAAAACCGCCCCCCCGGCTCGACCACCACCTCCTGCATGGTGCCGGCCTTGAGGGCGTAGGCGCCCCCGGGATCGGCGAGGTCGAGGTAGGGGGTTTGCGGCGGCTGGAAGATCTGGAAGCGATCGCCCAGGCGTACATCGATCGAAAACGACCCGATACACGCCTCGGTCGGCGGCGGGTCGATGACGATCTGGCCGCCGCGCAACTTCTCCAGGATGTCGACATCTGAAAGGCGCACACCTCACCTCGCTGCCTGCACCGCCTGACGCGTGGACAAAAACCGCCCAAACCACCCGCGGGCGATGCCGTTGCCCGGTTGCCCTCTACCCCCTTGTGCGCAACCGGCCAGTCGCCTCGATATGCCACCATCTTCCCATCGTTTTCTCGTTCCGGTCTCGGGATGCGGCCGGGGGCGCCCGGAGCTCTTGCATCATCCGTTCCAACACCAGCGGAGGTGGCATTGGATGCGATCGACATGCCCGTTTTGCCGGCGATGGCCCCGGGCAATGATCAAATCGGCGCATGAAAAGGGTCGGCGATGCTGCTATCCTCACCCCATGGACGACCTCACCCAACCCCACGATCGCCTGTTCAAGGCGTTGATGTCCCATCCGGAGACCGCTGGCGACCTGCTGCGCGAATATCTGCCGGCGGAGCTTGCCGCGTTGCTGGCCCCGACGCCGCCACAACTTGTCGAGGGGTCGTTCGTGGACGAGGAGCTGCGCGGGTATCTGTCGGATCGTCTGTTCGTTACCGATACCCGTGGCGGCAAGGCACTGCATGTTTACGTCTTGATTGAACACAAGAGCTATCCGGAACAGAAGGTTGGTTGGCAGGTGGTGCGCGGCATCCTCGCTTTTTTGGACCAAAAAGCGCGGGAGCGTGCCGACTGGACTTTACTTCCGGCCGTGGTACCGATGATCTTCTACCATGGTGAAAAAGCGTGGCGGATTCCCAGCGCATTCCTCACTTTGATCGATGCCGATCCGGCCTTTCACCCCTGGCTGCTCAATGCCCGATTCGTCACCGTGAACCTGGGCGAAGTGGCGGATACACGGATCGCGCGCAGCGCCCGGTTGCGGGCTGGTCTGCTCGCCCTGAAGTACGGCACCCGCGATCCCGAAACCCAGTTGGCGGCGCTGGAGGTGATCGTTTCCGCTCTGGTCGAGGCGCCGGAGCTTCTGATTCCCATCGTACTTTATCTTCTGACCACCGTTCCGGACCTGAACCGGGAGGTGGTTCGTGGCATTGTCGTGCGCGTTTGTCCGCGAAAGGAGACGGAAATGATGTCCCAATTTGCACGTGAGATTATCGAACAGAACAAGCAAACCATGTCCCAATATGCACGTGAGATCATCGAAGAAAACAAGCAGACCTGGTTGCGGCAGGGCCGTCAGGAGGGCCGTCAGGAGGGCCGTCAGGAGGGCCGTCAGGAGGGCATCCAGATCGGCGAACAAAGAAACCACCTCAAGGGCGAGGTTGCTCTGCTGCTGCGTCTGCTTAAGCGCCGTTTCGGATCTTTGCCCGGATGGGTGGAGGAGCGCGTCGCCGCCGCCAAGGCAGCAGACATCGAACGCTGGGGTGACCGGGTGTTGACGGCACAATCCCTGGAGGAAGTGTTTGCGGCATAGTAAAGCCGCCACGGCAGTCAAGGCACGCCAAACCCAACGGCCGGGATCAACACTGTCTCCTGGATGCGATCACCCCGGGTTGCTGGACACCGGGATCGGATTTGTCTACCCTCGCGCCCAGCGCATGGGGTCGGGTGCTCATTCCAATTCCAGATCAAGATGGCAACAAAGCTTGCAGCGCGCGAACGACGAGACAGATACGTTTCAGTGTTGCGAGGAGCAAACAAGGCGGCCAACGCGATTGCCGCTTGATATGGAATTGGAATCAAACAGTACGGAAAAGACAGGACGCGGGAGCCAAACATGGCCGGACACAGCAAATGGGCAAACATCAAGCATCGCAAAGGCGCTCAGGACGCCAAGCGCGGGAAGATTTTCACCAAATTGATCCGTGAGATCACCATTTCCGCCCGCACCGGTGGCGCCGAGGCCGGTTCCAATCCGCGCCTGCGCGCCGCCATGGCCGCCGCCCGCGCCCAGAACATGCCCAAGGATACCATCGAGAAGGCGATCAAGCGCGGCATCGGCGACAATGATGGCGTCATCTACCAGGAGGTGCGTTACGAAGGTTACGGCCCGGGCGGCGTGGCCGTGATCGTCGATACCCTCACCGACAACATCAACCGCACCGTCGCCGACGTGCGTTCGCTCTTCAGCAAGCTTGGCGGCAACCTTGGCACCTCCGGTTGCGTGGCCTACCTGTTTGACCAGAAAGGCCAGATCATCCTCGATCAGGGCAGCGAGGATACCCTCATGGAAATTGCCCTCGAAGCTGGCGCCGAGGATCTGATCGTCGACGGCGACAGCTTTGAGGTCATCACCCCGCCCGACGCCTTTGAAGCGGTATTGCAGGCCCTCGCCAAGGCCGGATTCGACAAGCCGGTCAGCGCCGAGGTCACCATGCGGCCGCAAACTTCGGTCACCCTGGAGGAAAAACACGCCGAATCCATGCTCAAGCTGATGGACGCGCTGGAGGATCACGACGACGTGCAGAAGGTTCATGCCAACTTTGACATTCCCGATGCCGTGATGGAGCGTCTGGGCAACGGATGAATACCCTGCGTGCCCTGGGCATTGATCCCGGTACCAGCATCACCGGCTGGGGCATTGTCGATCGCCACGGCAACCGTCTGCATCATGTCGCCCATGGTGCCATCCGCACCCAGACCGCGGCACCCCTGCCGGAACGACTCTCCGAGATTTTCCGTGGCATCAGTCGTGTCATCGCCGATCACCAGCCAAGCGTGGCGGCGGTCGAGGCGGTTTTTCTTGCCCACAACGTCCAGAGCGCGATCAAACTGGGTCATGCGCGCGGCGCGGCCATCGTCGCCGCCAGCCACGGCGGCCTGCCGGTCCACGAATATGCCGCTCTGGCGGTGAAAAAGGCGGTCGTTGGCTACGGTCGGGCGGAAAAGGGACAGGTTCAACAGATGATTCGCATTCTTCTCGGCATGAACGAAACCGCCCCACCCGATGCCGCCGACGCCCTGGCCGTGGCCCTCTGCCATCTCCATCAAGCCGACTCCCCCCTGCACGCTGCCCTCCATCAGGCCGCGAGACGGCGATGATCGGCCATCTGCGCGGCACCCTTGCCGATAAACAGCCGAACCAGCTTCTGGTCGATGTTGGTGGTGTCGGCTACCGGGTGTTCGTTCCTCTTTCCACCTTCACCGAGCTGCCCGGCGTGGGCGCCACCATCGCTTTGTGGATCATCACCGTTGTGCGCGAGGAGTTTATCCACCTCTACGGTTTTGCCAGCCAGGAGGAGAGGAACCTGTTCACCCTGTTGACCGGGGTTTCCGGCATTGGCGGACGTCTGGCCCTGGCTATTCTCTCCGCCCTGCCCCCGGCCACCATCGTCACCGCCCTGGCGCGGGAGGACATTGCCACCTTGAGCCGCGTCCCCGGCATCGGCAAGAAGACCGCGCAGCGCCTGGCCATGGAATTGAAGGACAAGATCGGCGGCATCGCCGTTTTGCCTGCCCTTGCCGCCCAACCCGATGCCGCCCCCGGCTCTCCCCGTGCCCGTCTGAAGGATGAGCTGACCTCGGCCCTGATCAATCTTGGCTTCAAGCCACCCGATGTGGAACGCACCCTGCGTCGTGTCCTTGCCAGTGACGTAACACGTTTGGAGGATGGTCTGCGTCTTGCGCTAAAGGATCTCTCATCGTGAAATCAACCGCCGGTCGCCCGTTTCTCATGCAGGTTTATATCCTGATGGCCCTGTTAACCGGGCTTGCTGGCCAGTATAGCGACCTCTTTGAAAAAGCACAAGGAATTGATTTCTATCAATATTGGGGCATAGGCATAGCCTTGAAGAGCGGTCGCGTCCCGGATGCCAACCCCTACCGCCACGAAAAATTGATCCAGTCTACCCTGAACGAGATCGTCGACCACACCACGGGCGATCCGCGTCTGAAGGCAGCCAACAAATATCGACGCGACGATCTTGAATTTGCCGGAACACCCCTGCTTTTCTCCCTGTGGTCCCTGGTCAGGGTGGAGAGTTTCTCGACGGCATTTTTCTGGTTTTCTTTTGGCAAGCTGATTTTATTCCTGTCCGGGGTTGTTCTTCTCAGGCGGGTTGCGGGTTTGGATACATTGACCGCGCTTTTGTCTGGCATGGCCCTGTTGTTGTTGTTTCTGCCGGCGACCTCCGATTTTCTCATGGGGAATATCAATCTCACCCAATTTTTTGGTATTTCCGTGGTGGCCTGGTTGTGTCACCGGTTGCGTTCCGGTGACGGATCGGATGGCTGGATGACGGCATTTCTCATTTTGTCGGCAGCATCTTTTTTTGTTCTTCTCAAGCCGAACATTTTTCTTGTGTTGCCGTTGATGGTGTTGCATGTGTTGGCGCGGCTGGATTGGCGGTTGGCGTGGCGGGTGGTGATCGCCGCGGCTGGTGTGGTCGCTTGTTGGTTGATATTTCCGATGTTGCAGCTTGATTCCGCAACCATCTGGCTGGAGTGGTATCACAAGGTGTTGGCCCCGGGCGGGGTGCAGGGCAATGTGGCGGTGTGGCGACCTTTGAGCGAGGGCAACGTCTCGATTCATGCTTATTTGCAATCCGTGGCTGGCGCGACGCCGGGGCATCTTGCTTGGGGTTTGCTTTTGTTTTTTGTCACCACTTTTCTGGTGGCGCTATCTTTGCATTTTTGGCGGGCGCGTGTTGATGTGGGGTCATCATTTTGGGTAGGGCTTCGTGCGCTGTTTGCCGACGGGCCGCTCATGCTGATTGTGGCGTTGGTGCTCTCGACGGCCTTGAATCCTTTGGTTTGGCTGCATTATTTGGTTGTGATGATCGTTCCCGGGTTGTTTTTGATCGCGGCGGAGGGGCGTGGGTCGCAGCTGTTGGGGTTGGTCACTTTGGTTTGTGCTTCCGATCTGATTGGGCCGTTTATCCTCTATCTGGGGGGGCTCATCTCGGTATCGGAGCATATGGTTCTTTTCGTCGCCTTGCATGCTTTGCGCAAGACTTTGTTGGCTTTCGTCTGGTTGCCGGCGTGGGTGGGGGTGTTGTCGCGGGTTGCCGGTCGCGGCCCTGTTGTCGCGGACTGATACACCCATTTTTTCTTCTACTTTTTCTTCTGCTTTTGCTTTCCCGCCCCCCCATCCACGGGCGATTTTCGCACGCTTTTCGTGTTAAAAGTGGTTGGGGGTCCAGGGGGAGGCTTAAGCCTGCCCCCTGGTGGGGTTCGGGGCGAAGCCCCGAGGTTTTGTTTTTTTCCGCCCTCCGCTTCTTCGCGCGCATTTCGCATACTTTTCAATGAATGCATCTTTGATTTGGAATTGGAATTACCCGCACGACACGCTCCCCAGGAAGGGGGACGGCAGCGCGCCCGCCGGGAAAAGGGTAACGATTCCGGCGCCTTTGAAACCCTGCAATCCGCCGTGCTGCTTTGCAAACAGCGCAAAGCAGCACGGCAATGGCCGCCCCCTTAAGGGCGCATTTCGCGAAAAGCATGCGAAACGCGCCCGTGGGTAGGGGGGTGGAAAAGCAAAAAACAAAAGCAAAAAAACCTCGGGGCTTAAGCCCCGAACCCCTCCGGGGGGCAGGCGAAGCCTCCCCCCGGACCCCCCAACCACTTTTAACAGCCCGCCCCT
>PEAJ01000066.1 GCA_002753495.1 Magnetococcales bacterium HA3dbin3
GAAAATCGTCCCCAGGGGGCGGCTATTGCCCTGCGTTTTTTTGCGCTTTCCAGCAAAAAACGCAGGGCGGATTGCAGGTTTTGCTTTTTTGCCTTTCCGCCCCCCTACCCAGGGCGATTTTCGCACGCTTTTCGCGAAAATCGTCCCCAGGGGGCGAGTCATCGCCGTGTTGCTTCGCGTTGTTTACAAAGCAACACGGCAAATTGCGAGGATCAGGTGCCGAAACCGCCCCCAGGGGGCGAGTCATCGCCGTGTTGCTTCGCGTTGTTTGCAAAGCAACACGGCAAATTGCGAGGATCTCGAACGCGAATCAATGCACCCGTGACCAGATGCGTTTTTTGACCGCGTAGAGCATGGCAGTGAGGACGACCAGGTACAGAAGCACCATGTGACCGGTCGACTTTCGTTCCGGGGCGGTTGGTTCCGCGGCCCAGGCGAGGAAGGTGACGACATCGCGCGCCATTTGTGGCAGGGTGTTTTCCGTGCCGTCGGTGTACTCGACCTGGCCGGCGGAGAGGGGCTGCGGCATGGCAAAAAAGTTGCCCGGGAAGTAGCGATTGAACTGATCACCCTTGATGATGCGCGCCAGGGTCTCCTTGACCTTCTCCGGATGGTGGGCATCCAGGCTCAGGCGGCTGGCGACCTCCTTCAGCTCCTCCTCGGTGAGTTTGTCGTCGGCCATGACGCGCTTGACCAACTCCATCTCCTCGGGTTTGACGTAGCCGACCAGGATGCCGAAGACATAATCCTCGTACCCCTTGCGTGCCTTGGTGATCAGGGAGAGATCCGGCGGCACGACGTTGAAGGACTCCTTTGCGGCGGCTGGCTCCATCGCCGAGAGCATCCTGTCTTTCTTGGTGCGCCCCTGGGCGGCGGCCATTTTGTCGATCTCCGCCTCGGAGAAGCCGAAGGCGCGCAGGGCATCGAACTTGATGTACTTGATGGAGTGGCAACCGAGGCACACCTCGGAGGCCACCTTGGCGCCGCGCTTGAGGGCCTTGGTGTCAAACTGGCCGAAGATGCCCCGGAAGCGCCAATCCTCCTGCGGCAGGGGCGCACCCCCGGAAGAGGCAAAGAGCGATTGCGGGATGATCATGGCCGCGACGATCAGAGCGGCCAGAACGGTATGCGGACGATTCATGATGGCTCTCCCTCCCCTCAAAGGCTCTTGGGCAACGGCTGCGGTTTTTCCATGCCTGTGACGGTGATGAACCAGAGCAACAGGAAGTAGCCGAAGTAGACGGCGGTGCCGGCGCGGCCGACGTAGACGATGGGCATGCCACCGAAGACGGTCGCATCGGCGGGATTGTAGCCGACCCAGCCCAGGATGAAGGAGTTGACGACGAAGATCCAGAACAACACCCGGCTGACCGGACGATAGCGAAACGAACGCGCCGGCGAGCGGTCCAGGAACGGCAGCAGGAAGAGGATGGCAATGGCACCGCCCATGGCGATGACACCGGCAAACTTGCTGTAGGGTCCGAGGAAGTCAATCGAGCGCAGGATGGCGTAGAAGGGGAGGAAATACCACTCCGGGACGATGTGCGCCGGAGTCTGCATGGGATTGGCCTCGATGTAGTTGTCCGGCTCCAGGAAGAAGTTCGGGGCGTAGAAGACGAAGATGCAGAAGACGATCAGGAAGACCCCGACGCCGTAGAGATCCTTGATGGTGAAGAAGGGGTGGAAGGGGATGGTATCCTTGTGCTCCAGGTCGATGCCGTCCGGGTTGTTGGAGTGGACGGCGTGCAGGGCCCAGAGATGCACCACCACCAGGCCGAGGACGACAAAGGGGAGCAGGAAATGGAGGACGAAGAAGCGGTTGAGGGTGGGGTCACCGACCGAGAAGCCGCCCCAGACCCAGACCACAAGCTCTTCGCCGGCGACCGGGACCGCCGACAGCAGGTTGGTGATGACCGAGGCGCCCCAGTAGGACATCTGTCCCCAGGGGAGGACGTAGCCCATGAAGGCGGTGGCCATGAGCACGAAGAAGATGATCACCCCGAACCACCAGAGGATTTCGCGCGGCTTGCGGTGCGAGCCGTAGTACATGCCGCGCAGGATGTGGGTGTAGACCATCACGAAGAAGAAGGTCGCCCCGTTGGCGTGCAGGTAGCGCAGCAGCCAGCCCCAGTTGACATCGCGCATGATGTGCTCAACCGAGTCAAACGCCTTGGCGGCGTCGGGCTTGTAGTGCATGGCCAGAAAGAGGCCCGTGGCCAACTGGATGATCAGGACGAACAGGGCCAGGGAGCCGAAATTCCACCAATAGTTCAAATTTTTCGGCGTGGGGTATTCGGTGGCCTGGCTTTTGATGAGGTCGCTGACGGGCAAACGCGCGTCGACCCATTCCATCATGGACTTGAACACGGGCTACTCTCCTTCGATTCGACCAAAGCGCCTTCAGACAGCTCGATCAGGCAACCGCCTTGCCAATGACGATGGTCTGCGGATCCTTGAACTCGTAGTGTGGCACGGCGAGGTTGCGCGGCGCCGGTCCCTTCCGGATGCGCCCGGAGGTATCATAGTGCGAACCGTGGCATGGGCAGAGGAAGCCGCCGTAGTCGCCGGTGCCGACCGGCTGCGGGACACAGCCCAGGTGGGAGCAGAGCGCCACAACCACCAGCCACTCCGGCTTGATCGTGCGTTCGGCGTCCGGCATTGGTTCGGTCATGGTGGCTTTGTCATCGGCCTGCGCGGATTTGACCTGGGCGGGGGTGCGGTGCAGAATGAAGACCGGCTTGCCCTGCCAGGGCACCGTGATCATCTGCCCCTCCTCGATGCTCTTGAGGCCGACCTCGGTCGTCGCCTGCGCCAGGACGTCAGCGGTTGGGCTCCAGGAGCGGATAAAGGGCCAGGCAGCACCGGCGACGCCTGCCGCGCCCACCGCGCTGGTAGCCAGAATCAAAAAGTCCCGGCGGCTCTCTTCTTGCTCGATAACCATGGGTTCCATCGACCTCCCCGCGAGGCACACATAGGGTTGCGGGACATCCGCCAAAGCGGCGGAAATCCCCAAACGGCACTTCTGCTTCCATTTCTTGGCAATCGTGAAAAACCTTGATAAGCGGCTGCTGATATTTTCAGATTGCAGAATGTGCGTCAAGTCCCCTTGCGGGTCGATTGCACGCGAAATCGGCATATCCTTGTAAATCAATACCTTATATACTTGCAAATTTGCGTGCAGGCCCTTGCAAGCGCGTGCATGCGTCCTCTTGATCCTTTCAACCCCTTCCGACTCCGGCCCCCTTGCAAGCGGGGGGTGTGCGCGCGTTCAGCATGGAATCGGTCATGACCATCGACCAGGCAACAACCAAAAATGGCGACGATCCCCTCTTTTCACGTTGTTCTCTTCCGTCCGGAGATTCCACCCAACACCGGCAATATCATGCGCTTGTGCGCAGCGACCGGGGTGGTATTGCATCTGGTCGGGCCGCTCGGATTTCGTCTTGATGCCGCGGCGGTGCGGCGTGCCGGCATGGATTACCGTCATCTGGCCACGGTGCGGCGTCACGACGACTGGGACGCCTACTGGGCTTCACATCCTCCCGAGGTTCCGTTTTACCTCTTCTCCACGCACGGCCAAAAACCCTACACTACTTGTGTCTTTAAGCCGGGGGATCGTTTTTTGTTCGGTTCGGAGGGGTCTGGTTTGCCTGATGTGCTGCGTGTCCAGTTCCGGGAGCGGTTGTTGCGTTTGCCGATGTCGGGTGCTGCCCGCAGCCTTAATCTGGCCAATGCCGTGGCGGTGGTGGTTTACGAGGCTTTGCGGCAGAACGGTTTCCCGGGTCTTGAATGACCAGGCCATTTGTGGCGAGTAAAATGGGGTCCAGGGGGCTGGCTCCCTGGCGGGTCCAGGGCAGAGCCCTGGTGGGTCCAGGGCAGAGCCCTGGCTTAGTCCAGGGCAGAGCCCTGGTGGGTCCAGGGCAGAGCCCTGGCGGGTCCAGGGCAGAGCCCTGGTGGATCCAGGGCGAAGCCCTGGTGGATCCAGGGCGAAGCCCTGGTGGGTCCAGGGCGAAGCCCCGAGTCTTTTGTTTTCTTTCTTCTTTTCCGCCCCCCTACCCACGGGCGTATGTCGCATGCTTTTCGCGACATGCGCCCGCAGGGGGCGGCCATTGCCTGACGATTTCTGCTGGGAAGTGCAAAAATCCCAGGGCCATGGCCCGTTTTGCACCCTCGCCAGCGGCCCCGATATCGTTCCCGAATGTGGTGGAAGGTTTCATCCAGGCTCGCTACACTCGGCACAAACGGGCTATTCCCGAACGACAGGGGGGAAAAACGTGACGACCGATCTCGCCGAAAAGGTGCAACGCCAGCTGTGTCAATTGCCTGAGCCGTTGCTTCAGGAGGCACTGGATTTTATCGGCTATCTCGCCTGTCGCCATGGTATCGGTCATTCCGACACGGATTATTTAAAAATGGCCCAGCCTTCTTCCATGTGGAAGGTTTGGGACAATCCAGAGGATGAGGTTTGGAATGACCTGTCATAAGATTCCTGATAAATTTCCGTTCCTTCCACTTGGTTGATCATTGCGGGGGTGGTTTGCCGAAAGCCTGCCACGATGGCAAAGACCCGGGATCCGCATCAGGCCTTTGAAAGCCTGCAATAGGCCTTTGAAAACCTGCAATCCGCCTGACGATTTTTGCTGGGAAGCGCAAAAATCGTCAGGCCATGGCCGCCCCCTGGGGGCGATTTTCGCGAAAGGCGTGCGAAAATCGCCCGTGGGTAGGGGGGCGGGAAAGACAAAACCTCGGGGCTTTGCCCCGAACCCGACCAGGGCTTCGCCCTGGACCCACCAGGGCTCTGCCCTGGACTAAGCCAGGGAGCCAGCCCCCTGGACCCCGTTTTACTCGCCACCCAACGCCAGCAGTTGCCTTCATCAAATGCCAATCAGCTTAAGTCAAACCACCCCTTCAGCCCCGCCAGAGAAACAACCCCGTCTCTGCATCCAGGTCGCGCTGAAAAGCCGTGGTGGCAAACGAACGAATCAACACCTCGCCGGCAAAAAGAATGGTCCCCGGCGCCAGATGCCCACCAAACGCCCGCCCGGCATCATCGGCAAACGTGACATGCGCATGGACAAACGTCTCGCCATCCTTGAGAGAAACATTACCGGTCAGATTGGTGATCTCGAGAGGAAGGTCAAGGTCGAGGAAACAATACTGCCGAGCCACCTGATCGTAGAACCCTACGCGCGCCCGCTTCACCGCGCCAATGGCACTGATCCAACCCGCGGTGATCCCCCGCTCCCGACAAAGCCGCGTCAGCTCCGCCAACAGGTCACCATCATGGGACAACCTGCCCATGAACAAAGCCTCGCCCGACATGGCCTGCAACACGTCGATCCTCCCCCCATCACCGGGTTTTCGCAGGGTCGGAAACCCCGGGAGCCACGGGGGTTGCCTCCCCCCCGACCGGGGAAGAGAAGCCATCAGCACCCCTGCCCCCCACCTCCGGATCCCGCGGATACCCCGACTCCATCGGATGATGCGGCTGGTCGTTGGGATTGACGATGCACTCCCCGCGTCGCCGCTCGGCGGCCTGACGACAGCTTCCCTCGTCACGATAGATGCACTGGGTCTGCCAGCTTTCGACGACACAATAACGCGCCGCGCCAACCGGGGCGACGATCTCGGCGATGTTGACCACACACGACCCCCGCGCCCCCGCCGCGCGCCGACAGGATTCGGCATCCTGGAACCAGCAGCGCCGACCAGCAAAATCGACCACGCAGAAAGGACCCGCCAAAACCGGAGTCGCCAACACCAACGTCAACCCCACCCCCAGCAGCGCGCCAGGCACCAACCGGCGCGGGCTTGCACGGCTCCCGGTTAATTTCCGTTTTCTTGAAATCCGCGTAAGATCCGTGTCAGGCCTTTGAAAACCCGCAATCCACCCTGGGATTGTCGCCAGGAAACGGAAAAATTCGAAGGCAACGGCGCGCCCCTCAAGGGCGCATTTCGCGAAAAGCATGCGAAATGCGCCTGTGGGTAGAGGGGCGGGAAAAACCTCGGGGCTTCGCCCCGAACCCCACCAGGGCTCTGCCCTGGACCCGCCAGGGAGCCAGCCCCCTGGACCCCGTTTTAAACGCCACAAATAGCCTGGGATCCGTATCATACACCCTCTCCCGGGCAAGCGATCGCATCGATCTCCACCCGCGCGCCACGCGGCAAGGCGGCCACCTGCACCGTCGCCCGCGCCGGATAAGGCGCCGCGAAGAACTCCTGATAAAGGGCATTGACCGCGGCGAAGTCGGCAAGATCAACCAGGTAGACCGTGGTCTTGACCACGCCATCCAGGCCACAACCGGCGGCGGCAAGGATGGCGGCGATGTTGTGCAGCACCTGCCGCGCCTGGAGATCAACACCGCCCGCCACCAGCTCTCCGGTCCGGGGGTCGAGTGGTATTTGTCCAGAGACAAATACCCATCCCCGGCAACGCACGGCCTGACTGTAGGGGCCGATGGCGGCTGGGGCTTCTGGCGACGCGATGGCTTCAGGCATGGCTTCCTCGCAAGAAAAGTCGCGACGCCCCTGTCCCCCCGTCGCGGACGCTCGCGTTTGTGCCTACGATTCGCCGGCGGACTCCAGGGTTTCGCCGGCGGGATCGACGACGGAACGCCCGGCGGGATCACGCGCCGGCCCGCCGACCGGCCTGGCGGGACCCCCATGCCGGTAGTGCCCGTAGCCGGCCAAAACCCGATCACGCAGGATGGAGGCCGGAACGAGCCTGACGGTCAAACGATGCGCGCCCTCGATGCACCAGGGGGCCAAACGCGACTGGCGAACGGCCGCCATCGACGGCGGGTCGAAGGAGAGCCACACCGTGCCGATGGCCAGGAGGAGGACTATACCACGTCCGATGCCCCAACCCACGGCCAAAATCCGACTGAGCGGGGTGAGTTCGTCGGGTTCGGCGGAACGGTTGATCCACCAGTAGGCCAGGGTCAGGGGCAGCTTGATGCCGGCGAAGATGAGCAGAAAGGCGACGGTGCCGGCAAGACCGGGGTGGCCATAAGCCCGCAGATGCGGCCCCAGACGCGGCTCCAGGCTCCCCGCGAGCATGATCGCGGCCAGAAAGGAAAAGACCCAGCCAAACAGCCGGATCAACTCCCGCCTGCTGCCACGCAGCACCGAAAACAGGATGGAGAAGCCCACCACCCACAGCAGCAAATAATCAATCCCGTTCATGCGTTGAGTCTCTCCATGGCTTCCTCCACCGTATCGACCGTCTCCAGGGTCATGGGCAGGTCCTCGGGCAGATTGTTGCGACATTGGGTTGGCAGCAGACAGCGGGTGAATCCCAACTTGGCGGCCTCCTTGAGGCGGGTGGCGGCATGACCGACCGCGCGCACCTCGCCGGCCAGCCCCATCTCACCGACGATCACCAGGTTGGGATCGGTCCCCAGGTTGCGATGCGAGGCGTAAAGCGATACGGCAACGGCAAGATCGGCCGCCGGCTCAGTGACGCGAAAGCCGCCGGCGACGTTTAAGAATATGTCGTGATTGAACAGACCAAGCCCCAGGCGCTTCTCCAACACGGCGGTGAGCATCGCCAGACGATTGGCATCCAGCCCGAGGGTGGTGCGGCGCGGCTGTGCCAGAGAACTCGGCGCCACCAGGGATTGAATCTCGACCAGCACCGGCCGGCTCCCCTCGACGCCGGGAAAGACTACCGATCCAACGGCGCCACGCTTGCGCTCCGACAAAAACAGCTCCGACGGATTGGCCACCTCGTGCAGCCCCGACTCGCGCATCTCGAACACCCCGATCTCGTTGGCGGCACCAAAACGGTTCTTGACCGCGCGCAGGATGCGATAGTTGTGGCCGCGCTCCCCCTCGAAATAGAGAACGGTGTCAACCATGTGCTCAAGGACACGCGGACCGGCGATCTGCCCCTCCTTGGTGACATGCCCGACGAGAAAAACCGCCATGCCGCGCCGTTTTGCCTCGACGATCAGGCGCGCGGCACATTCGCGCACCTGAACCACGGTGCCGGCCGCCGTCGGGTAAGCATCGCTCGCCAGGGTCTGGATCGAATCGACCACCAACACCGCCGGTTCCTTGACGACCACCGCCTGCAACACCCCCTCCAGGCGGTTTTCCATCGTCACCCAGAGAAAATCCTCAACCAGACGCAAACGCTGGGCACGCAGCTTGATCTGCGCAAGCGACTCCTCGCCCGAGGCATAAAGAACCGTCCGCTCCGCCGACAGACGCGCCAAGGCCGCCAGCAGCAGCGTCGATTTGCCAATGCCCGGATCGCCGCCGATCAGGGTGACCGACCCGGCGACCAGGCCGCCACCAAGAACCCGGTCCAGCTCGACCATGCCGGTTTGCAGGCGATCCTCGGCCCCCATGGCAACCTGTGCCAGCAACACCGGGCCGCCGTCGGTCAGCACCGCGCCCGCCGACTGCCCGCCCTTGTCGTTGCCAACGTTGAAGGCCTTGAGGGTATTCCAGGCGCCACAGGCACCGCATCGCCCCTCCCAACGCGGATGGTCGGCGCCACAGGCATCGCAGAGAAACCGTTGTTTCGATCGTCCCATGATCGCAAAACCCGCGTGCTCTCATGCACTTCCGTTGATTCTCGGGGCATGCGATCCCCCCGCCCGGTCAAAACCTTTCAGCGCCGATCATGCGCCCGCGGGAAGGTGGCACCACCACCGGCGGCGGCCGTCGTCGTCAGCGCGGCGACGGGGTTCCGATCGCTCATCCCCTTCGCCTCCGGCAGCGGATGCAAGGCCTGCGCGACACCGGGCGCGACACCTTTCCGCGACGGTGGCACGGCAACGACGCGCCCCTCCACCCCGAGCAGATTGTGCAGCCTCTTTGCCGCCTGTTCCGCCTCGGACGACCTGGCGAAGGGACCGATCAACACCTGAATGCGCGGCCGACCGTTATCAAAGCCGCTGCGCCAATAGTCGCTGCCGCCGATCGCCAGCAGGCGCCGGTGCAGCTGCCCCGCCGCCAGCGGATCGACAAACGTCCCCGCCAGAACCTCATAGCGTCCCCAGTCAGGCAGCGCCGGTTGATCGAGGATCGCCTGCACCCTGGAAAAGGGGGTCGCCAACGAGGGACGCGGCGCCGTATGCACAACCGCCGCCGCCGCATTGCCGACCATCGGCATCGGGATGCGATACCTCTCGCTCAACGCCCAAAGCGCCCCCACGGCCAGACACCAGCCGACCAGGGACCACACCAGGGACTTGCCCAGGCGATTCCAAATTTTCGACCGCAACATCCCCTTGATGCCAGGGACCCTCTCCGCAGCCTTGTCCCGACAAACCAAACCGACGCCACGCACGTTTTCCATGGTTTCCATCGGCGCGGCGGCGTAGGGCTTTTTTCCGTACCACACTGCCTCAACCCCGGCCTCGGTTCGTGAACCGCGCCGATAGCCGCCGATCCGGGGTGCAGGACCGGCAATGGGCTGGACCTTGGCATCGTCACCAGCGGATCCAGACGCATCCTGGTCATCCAGACGCGGCTCGATTTTGGCCATCCTTGTTCCACCCATACCGGTCTCACGCTCGTGTCGGTCGAAGGAAGCCCCGTCGCTTTAAGGCAGCGGGACACGCCATTCCAATTCCATATCAAAGCGGCAACTTCGTTGGCTGCCTTGTTCGCTCCTCGCCGTACCAAACACGTACTGTCTCGTCGCTCACCAAGTTGCCGCCTCGTTGCCGCCTTGATCTGGAACTGGAACCAGCCGGTGGTGGAGCAAGATTGATGCCTGATTACATGCTCACGTCGACAACCCCGGCAGAGGCGACGCAGGCGGCGGTTCCGTTTCAGTACCTTCCGCGCAGGAAGCGGTCGCGGCGTGCAGGTCATGGCGCGTGCGGCACACCTGCGCCATCCACAGGTAGCGGCGCGGCAGACGACGACCGAGGGCACAAATCACCTCGTAGGGGATGGTGCCAAGCCAGGTCGCCATCTCCTCGATGTCGATCATCTCCGCGCCATCGCGTCCGAGCAGGGTGACCGGAGTTCCGACGCTTGCCGTCGGCAAATCGGTGACATCGACGGTGATCAGATCCATGCACACGCGTCCGATCACCGGCGCGCGTCGCCCGGCGATCAACACCTGACCGCGTCCGCCCAGACGCCGGTTGTAGCCGTCGCCATACCCGACCGGCACCTGGGCCAGGCGCGAGGGGCGCGTCGTCGTGACGCTGTGCCCATACCCCAGCGGCGTGCCGGCGGGCATGTTACGCAGCTGGATGATCCGGCTGCGCCAGGCCACCACCGGTCGCAGGCCAAGCTGACGCCAGCTCCCTTCCGGATAGAAGGGCGAGGCGCCGTAGAGCATGATCCCCGGGCGCACCCAGTGGTAGCGGGCGGCCGGATAACCGAGCAGCCCGGCGCTGTTGGCCAGCGAGATGCGCAAATTCCGCCCGGCCAGCTCGGGTTGGGCAAGAAGCTCCTGCAGAACCGCAAGCTGGCGGGCGGTCTCCGGGCGTTGGCGCTCGTCGGCGCAGGCGAGGTGCGACACCATGCCGACCACCCGCACCCGATCCCCGAGGCGATCGAGGGCGGCAAGAAACGCCGCCACCTCCGACGGGGCGATCCCCATGCGCCCCATGCCGGTGTCAACCTTGATGTGTACGCGCAAAGGCCGTCCCGGCGCGGCGGCGGCAAGGGTGGCCAGGTCGCTTGCCGGTTCATAGAGAAAGGGTTCCAGGCCCCACTGCGCCGCCTGTTCGACGCAACCGCCGCTCAGGCCGGAAAAGAGGATCACCGGTTGGGTGATGCCGGCGGCGCGCAGGGCGATGCCCTCTTCGAGCAGGGCGACACAGAAGCCGGCCGCGCCGACGCCACGCAACGCCTGCGCCACCGCCACCGCCCCGAGGCCGTAGCCATCGGCCTTGACCACCGGCCACACCTCGACTTCCGACCCGACGCACTTCTGCGCGACGCGGTAGTTGTGCACCACCGCCCCGAGGTCAATCTCCAACCAGTTGGGGCGCAAGGGAGGACCGCCAGCCTTAGTGGTCGCGCGATTTGGCATGATTTTCAAACCGGGTGAACTTGTGAAGGAAGGTCAGGGGCACCATGCCGGTCGGACCGTTGCGCTGCTTGGCTACGTTGACCTCGGCGCGGCCAGTCAGGGCGGGGTCGTCGGGCTTGTAGTACTCCTCGCGAAACACGAACATCACCACGTCGGCATCCTGCTCGATGCTGCCGGATTCACGCAGGTCGGAAAGGATCGGGCGGTGATCGGTGCGGCTCTCCGGCGAGCGCGACAGCTGCGACACCGCCACCACCGGCACCGCCAACTCCTTGGCCACCGCCTTGAGCCCCTGGCTGATCTGGGAAATCTCCTGCACCCGATTCTCCGGCCGTGCCGTGCTGCGCATCAATTGCAGATAGTCGACGATGATCAAGTCAATCTCGCGCTCGCGTCGCAAGCGGCGTGCCTTGGCGCGCAGCTCCATCACCGACAGTGCCGAGGTGTCGTCGATGTAGATCGCCGTCTCCGCGAGTCGTTTCGAGGCTTGAATCAGGCGGCCGTAGTCATCGTTGTTCAGGCGACCGGTGCGCAGCACCTGGGCATCGACCCGGGCGGTCGCCGACAGCAGGCGCATCACCAGCTGCTCCTTGGACATTTCCAGCGAGAAGACCCCCACCGCCCTGCCGTGGTCGAGGGCGGCGTTGGCGGCAAAGTTGAGCGCCAGGCTGGTCTTGCCCATCGCCGGTCGGCCGGCGACGATCACCAGATCCGACTTTTGCAACCCCGTCAACTTTTCGTCAAGGTCCTTGTAGCCGGTCGGCACGCCGGTTACGGCATTTTTGCGATCAGCCAGCTCTTCGATGTATTCCAGCGCCGGGCGGATGAGCGACTTGAGGGTGAAGTAGCCGCTGCGGCGCTGCTCCTTGCCTTCGGCCACCCCGAAGATGCGTTGTTCGGCCTCGTCGAGGATGGCATCGACCGGCTCCTGTCCGGCGTAGACGAGATCGACCACCGCCGTCGCCTGGCGTGCCAGGTCACGCAGCACCGACTTGTCGTGTACCACCTGGGCGTAGGCGCGGGCGTTGGCCGCGGTCGGGACGGTGTTGACAAGTTCCGCCAGGTAGCCGGGACCGCCGACGCTTTCCAGTTCGGCGTTGTTTTCCAGGTATTGGCGCAGCAGGACCGGGTCGGCGGGTTCGCCCCGCTCGAGGAGGGTGAGCATCCCCCGGTAGGCGACGCGATGTGCGCCGACGTAGAAATCCTCCACCTCCAGGATATCGGCCACCTGGTCAACGACGCTGTTATCGAGCAGGATTGCGCCGAGCACCGATTGTTCCGCCTCCAGGGAGAAGGCCGGTCGGCGTTGCGGTTCTCCGGTCGGGCGGGGTCGGTCGGAGGCGATCTCTTCCGTCTCCGCGAAGGGCGGGGGGTCGAACGTGTCCGGGGTTTCCGTGGTCGGGGGGGTATCGGGTCCATCCATGGGGATCTCTTTCCCGAGGGTGACGGTGGGCGATCTCCCCGCGCCCTGGGG
>PEAJ01000067.1 GCA_002753495.1 Magnetococcales bacterium HA3dbin3
AGTGAGAAGAGCCGATTCCAGATGCTGTTCAAGAGCATCCAGGCTTGCAAACACGTTGTTGTGGAACCACTTCTCCCGCAACTCATCCCAGATATGCTCCATAGGGTTGAGTTCAGGCGAATAGGGTGGGAGGAACAAAGTGCGCATGTTGACTGGCGGAATGAGTGATTGGCCTTTGTGCCATCCGGCCCCATCCATCACCATGATGATCCGGTCGTCTGGGTAGCGCCCCCCGATTTCGTCAAGAAACACCTGCATGCACACGCTGTTGACGTGCGGCAAGATGAGGCTATCCAAGTGGCCGTCCGCAATCGATACCGCTCCATAGGCGTAGACGTATTGGTGGAACACCATGGGTTGGCAGACAGGTCGGTATGGTTTCGGACACCAGCAGGCTCGTGTATCCGAGATGCGTCCAAAACGTGCCTCGTCTTGAAACATCAGCCTGACGGACCCTGCTTCCGTCCATTCCTGGTCAATTTGGGCAGTGATGTCGGGCAGTTTTTTTTCCAATCGGCCTGAGCCACTGGATCGGATTGCGGGTGACACTTGTCCGGAGCCAGCTTTCGCCATCCGTGGCGGTGCAACAGATTGTATGCCGAAGACAAGGCAGTCTGGCGTCCAAGCCGTTCATCCAAGGCGCGTTTGATCTCTCCTGTGACCAGGACACCACCCGCCCTGGCCTTCTCAAAAAATGGCTCCAGAAATTCGGTTTCTTCTTCACGGCTCATGTTCTCGCGACGCCTGCCGCCTCGTCCAACGCCAACCGAAGATGGGCTGCCTCTTTCACGGATGAACCGTGTTCGCAACCGACATGCCCAACCAGTTGATACACCAAGGATTTGCGCCGTATGTGGGATTGACATTCCATATTCGAGGGGAAGAATGACGGCTTGAGCTTGCCGCAATTCGGTCACCGTCTTGGCCTTGGTCAGGTATTCCCTGGCCTGATTCAGCACTCCCAATCCACTCGGTTTCCTTGCCATCTGCGCATCTTCAAATCATTGATGGAAGATGCGCTTATTATTGCATGTTTGATTTGGAATTGGAATTAATCATGGTGGAGCGCTACGGCCATCAAAACGGCGAGCACATCCAGGCAGCCATGGACCGCCTCGAAGGACGGTACCGCCGTGCCTGACAGAGAACTTTTCCCGACAGAGTTACACAGGAACTACACAGAGCCAACAAGAGGGGGTTGCCACGCAGGCATCAAACCTTTGATTTTAATGGTGCCCAGGGGCGGAATCGAACCACCGACACGAGGATTTT
Organism: Magnetococcales bacterium HA3dbin3; assembly: GCA_002753495.1. Taxonomy (GTDB): domain Bacteria; phylum Pseudomonadota; class Magnetococcia; order Magnetococcales; family DC0425bin3; genus HA3dbin3. Next base: position 1,273 of record PEAJ01000067.1, read on the forward strand.
CAGTCCTCTGCTCTACCAACTGAGCTACCTGGGCACACAACAGAACGCGACGAGGCAGGACGGCCCGGAGACAAACACGAAGGCAGTGCCCCGAGCACGCGGGATAGCTTATACTGCGCCCATCGCCAACGTGTCAACACCTCGGATGCTCATGACCTGGGAATTGCATCTCGGACTCTCCGCAATCCTCCCCCCTTCCGTCAACGAGGAGATTGGGCTCCTCCTGCACGATCAGGGCGCAACGGCCATCGTGATCGCGGATGCCTCGCCCGCGGGCGGGGTCTTCTCCCGGGATGAAACGTTTGCCGCCAGCAGGCTCACGGCTTACTTTCCACCCGACCACGATCCGCCGACAACCGACTTGGCGCTCCGTCTCTTTCTCCTTTCTCGCGGCGTGACCGATGATCCCGCCACACGGTGGCGACAGCTGGCCAATCAGGATTGGCAAGAGAAGTGGAAGGAGGGAATCACCCCGCAATACGTCGGCGAAAGGTTCCTTATCGTCCCCACATGGATCGACCCATCCCCTTCGGAAACATCGAGATTGCTGATCCGCCTCGACCCCGAGATGGCCTTCGGCAGCGGCTCGCACGCCACGACGCGGATGTGTTTGATAGCCATGGCGGAACGCGCCATCGATCACCCACTTGGGGATTTTCTTGATCTCGGAACCGGCTCGGGCATCCTGGCAATCGGCGCGGCCCTGCTGCAAGCCGCAAGCATCACCGCCACCGATAACGACCCCATCGCCATCGCCACCAGCCGCCAGAACTACCAGCGCAATCGACAAACCAACTTTCCCCCCTTGTGCTGTCTGGAAACCGACCAAATCCCCCAGGGACTCTTTCACACCGTCGTCGCCAACATCCTCGCCCCGACCCTGCTTGCCATGCTCGAACCAAAGCGCAAGCCCAACGCAGGGACATCGCCCGCGCTGACCGACGCTCTGACTCCTGGAGGTTTCCTGATCCTTTCGGGTATCCTGGTGGAACAGGAGGACTTGATCGTCGCAGCCTGCGACCGGGCCGGTTTCAAACAGGTCCGCACCCGCCGCCAGGAGGAGTGGAGCCTGGTGACCGCTTGTAAGTCCTCCCTTTAAATCTCGTTTCAGTCCACAGAGGAAGGAACGGGAAAAGACCGTAGCCGCCGTCACGAACCTGCCGGCAGCAAAACGAGCGGGGATGCACATGAGCCTATTCGAAGTGGTGGGATGGCACGAGGGAAAGGTGCGCATGCTCGACCAGCGCCTGCTTCCAGATCAGGAGATCTACCCGGAGTATTCAAGCGCGGCCGAGGTGGCGCAGGCCATCCGATCCATGGTCATTCGCGGAGCCCCGGCCATAGGGTGCGCCGCCGCCTTTGGCGTTGCAGTCGAGGCACACCGCCTGGCACAGGCAGGAGTTCCGGCACACTGGGAAGAAGCACTCATGCCGGGTTGCCAGACCCTCCTGGAGAGCCGACCAACAGCAATCAACCTCGCCTGGGCCATTGCTCGCATGCGCCAGGTGATCGCGGCCCATCCAACCCCGGCCGACCTTCCCGCGCGGCTGCTCGCCGAGGCCGAGGCCATTCATCGGGAAGATATCGCCTCCTGCCGGGCGATCGGCGAACACGGCGCCTCCCTCATCCAACCCCCGGACAATCGACCCTTAACCATCATGACCCACTGCAATGCCGGGGCTTTGGCCACGGCTGGCTATGGCACCGCCTTGGGTGTGATTCGTTCCGCTCATTTGGCGGGAAAACCCATCCGCGTCATCGCCTGTGAAACGCGCCCCTACCTGCAAGGGGCACGCCTCACCGCCTGGGAACTGGTCAAGGAAGGAATCCACACCACCCTGATTACCGACAACATGGCCGGTCACCTGATGAGTCAGGGTGATATCGACCTGGTGGTCGTCGGTGCCGACCGCATTGCCGCCAACGGCGATACCGCTAACAAGATCGGCACCTACTCCCATGCCGTGCTCGCCAATCGCAACGGCATCCCGTTCCTCGTCGCCGCCCCGATCTCGACCATCGATCTCAACACCCTGCGCGGATCCGATATCCCGATCGAGGAACGGCCCGCCGACGAGGTCACCCACTGCCTCAACCAACGCATCGCCGCCATCGGGGTGCATGTCCGCAATCCGGCGTTCGATGTCACCCCGGCCGAGCTCATTTCCGCCCTGATCACGGAGAGGGGAATTGTTCGGGTTCCCAATAGGGAAAAAATCAGGGGACTTTTCAGCAAATAGGGACGACACGCCACTCTGGCGCCCTCGACACGGAGGCCGCGGCCAGAGCCCTCATCGTCATACTCGTTCAGGATGGAACAAGAGCCATGCCCGCACCCGCCGCCCCGGAAAAACAACAACAGCGTGAGTTTGTCCGCATCGATGATGTGCTCCCCTTCGCCTGGAGCAAAATCCCCGAGGAGGAAATCCGCAAAATTCTACTCCACTACGAGAAGCACCGTGAATTTCCCGCCAAGACTGGTGATGTCAACGCCCTGCTCGCATCGATGGATATCACCGACAAACTCAAGCAACTCGAACGCGACGAACCCAATCTCGCCAAAATTCTCTCCCGGCTGGATATGAAGCTGAATTTTTTGATTCGTCTCTTCCATCCCGGTGAACAGCAACAACCCCTCGTCCCCACCCCGATCAACCTAAGCGGCGGTGGGCTCGCCTTCTGGGAACGCGACGTACCCCTGGCCACCAACGAGGTTCTGCACGTTCGTCTCGCCCTTTCCCAGGATTCGCTGGCAGTGATCGAGTGCTATGCCCGCGTCGTTCACATTCGACAAAAAGACCAAAACGACCTGGACAAGGTGGCCTGCAACTTTGAACCCATCCTCAGCCAGGATCGCGAATCGATCATCCAGCACATTTTCAAACGCCAAGCCGAGCGTTTGCGCGCCAAGAAGCAGATTTGAGCGCACCATGGACCAGCCCGTCAAAAATACCGGAACCAATCCCTTTGCCGGCGCCCGCGGCAAGGCCCTGCACCGTTTGGAACCCGATGTTCCCTTCTGGTGGCGCAAGGTGACAAGTCGCATGGTCACCATGCGTGCCCAACAGCTGCGGGTGGATAGCCATTTGCCCTTCACCCGCACCGATCTGGAGCCGTTTTTCGCCGCCGAGTTGCCGCCGCCACGCAAAAAACCGGCTGAAAATCCGCCGGCTCTCTCCATCTCCATGAAAAAAGCGGAAGCCCTCGCTGGCCTCGAGGACAAGCTCGATCTGCTCATGACCATGATCCGCCCCCCCAACAACCAGGGGCGCGTTCGTCAGTCCCCGGTCCCGATTCACTTCGGTGGGCAACGTCTGGCTTTCTGGGAGAAGGACCCGCCCCTGCGCACCGGCGACCACGTTGAAATCCATCTCGGTCTTTTTCCGGATGAGTTCATGCTGGTGCATGGCTACGCCCAGGTCATCCAGACGACTCTCGACCCACAAAGCGGATTAACACGCATTTTCTGCCAGATGGTGACCATGGACCACGGTGGGGCGGGGATAGTCCGCGCGCTGCCGCAGGATCTCCCGGCCGCGCCGGCGGCCCCGACCGCGACCAAGCCGGTTCCCGCTGTGACCAAGCCGGCCGCGCCCCCCCCCCCCCGTGCTGCCCAGAGTCGGCAGCCCCGCCGCGCCGTCCCCGGCACCGGAGTCTCTGGCCGCCGTTCCCCCCGCCTCCGAGCCCCTTTTCCAGGTGGATGCGACCGCAGCGGCGGTGGACGATTTCGCCAATCGTCGGCAGGCCTACCGCATCAACGATGATGTTGCCTTCTCCTGGAAGATCGTCCACCACGATGACATTGTCGAGGCACAAGGATATCTGAAGCAGAACGACCGCCTGCCGACGCGTGCCAGGGAGTCGCGCCTGCGCAACCTCCTCGACCATTGCAAGGAGAGTCTCAGACGGCTCGACAAGCGGTTTACGCGTACCGAAATGCTGCTCTCCGGATTTGCCGACGAGCTGCTCCTGTCGTTCCAGCGCGTCTCGCGCCTCCAGGAGGAGGATGCGGTGTTGCAGTGTGTCCTGCACCTTCAGGATATTTCGGAAGAGATTGCCAGCAAGCCGGAGGGTATCACCGGTCAGTTCGGGCAAATACTGACTCTCATGCGCAAACGCCTCGAACAGCGACAGAAGGATGCCGGTCTCGACCCGCTCTTTGCCGTCAACAGGCTCGCCCAGAGCGCGGAGATCGTCGGTAAAATCAACCAGGACATTGAAAAGTTAACCCAGGAGCTGACCACTCTGGCCCCGACCCTGACGCAACATCTCACCGCCTTTGACAGCAGCCTGAGCGCCCTGCCCGTCTCCAAGGTGGACACGAAGAAAGGCCTCGCCCCAGGCAAGAGTGGCCATATGGTCAAGAGTCAGGTCAACCTGAGCGCGACCGGTGTTGCCTTTCGCACCATGCAGGACATTTTTGAAAAAGGCGACTACGTTCAACTCAACCTGGAGTTGAGCGCGAACGGTCTCAGCTACGATACCTACACCGCTTATGGTCAGGTGGTGCTGGTCAAGCAACTGGCCGTCGGCAAGCCCTATCGTATCGCCACCCAGTTCATCCTGATACCACGTAAAATGGAGGAAGACCTGGGCGCACACATCGCCCGCCGGCAACGGGAGCTGTTGCTCATAAAATGAGAAGGGAGGCCCCCTCCCCCGCGTGCAACCGGAAAAAACGAGGAAAGCGTGAGAGGATCATCACTCCGATGCCGGGGTGAAACGCCGCTCCAGGGCGTCGAAATGCGCACTCCCCACCACCTCCCGGAAGGCGGCGAAGTCGACGGCACGCGGACCGGTGACGCCACGGGCAAGGAGGTCGCGAAAGCACCTTTGCATCGCCGCCGTGGCCTCGAACAGGGCCGACAGCGGTGAAACGCCAAGCTTGAACCCCATCGCCGCCAGCTCCGCAAACGGCAGGTTGGGGGTGCGCCCCCCCTCGACAAGGTTGACCATGAGGGGCGTACCCGCAAGTTCCGAGGCGATCGTTTGCAGCTCCTCCGCCGACTCCGGTGCTTCGATGAAGATCATGTCAGCACCGGCGGCGCGGTAGCGGCGTCCACGCTCGATCGCCGCGGTGAGACCCTCGATCGCCCGGGCATCGGTACGGGCAACGATGACGATATCCCCCGCCTCCCCCCGCGCATGGATCGCTGCGCGAATCTTCTCCACATGCTCGGCGCAGGGAATCACCCGCTTGCCCTGCATGTGCCCGCACCGTTTCGGCCACTCCTGATCCTCAAGGATCACCCCGGCAATGCCAAGCCGCGCGGCACTGGTGACGGTACGCATGACGTTGAGCGGATTGCCATAACCGGTATCCATGTCAGCAATCAGCGGCAGTCGCACCGCCGCGGCGATGTTCCCCGCCGCCCGCAGCATTTCGGTCCCGGTAACCAGGCCGATATCCGGCACGCCCAGGGCCACGGCGGCAATGCCGTAACCACTGGAGAAGAGCAGCTCGCAGCCGCTTTGTTCGGCGATGCGGGCACTCAGGCAATCATAAACCCCGGGACCGAACAAAAACCCCGGCCGCGCCAGCAGGGCACGCAATCGGGCGGAAGCACCCATGACACCTCCGAGACAGGCCCGGGAAGCAAGTAGATCAATCCTTTTCGGCGGCCGCCTCGGCGTCAGCCTCTTCTTCCTCTTCTTCCTCTTCCTCCATCTCGATGCTGCCGACCGGACGCCCGAGGAAATTTTGGACCTTCCTGCTCAGGCCGAAGTTGTGCAGATCATCGGCCAACGCCTCTTCGAGGGAGACGGTGACTGGTTCCAGGCTGCAATGGAGAAGCTTCTCCTCGGCGATGGCCTCGTCCAGGATATAAATCTCGTGCTCTTCCGGGAACCACTCCTCGATCCTGAATTTTTTCGGTTCAGCAAGCTTGGTCAGAACCGCCTCGCGATTGCCAAACTCCAGGGTCAGGCTCTGGCCAGGCTTGATCTTGGCAACTTCAATGGACTCCATGGTCGGGTTCCCCCCTGCGGTGCGATGTGGTAGCCGATGGCGCAATCAGCGAAAGCCCAGAATGTCGCGCATATCGTACAACCCCGGTGCCCGTCCGACAACCCACTGTGCCGCACGCGCCGCGCCGCGCGCGAAGGTCAGACGACTGCTTGCACGATGGGTGATCTCCAGGCGCTCGCCCTCGCCAGCGAAGAGCAGGGTGTGATCGCCGACGACGTCGCCGCCGCGCACGGTGGCAAAGCCGATGGTCTGCCGGTCACGCGCGCCGGTGTGCCCCTGGCGACCATAAACCGCGACCTCGGGCAACGACCGACCCAAGGCCTGAGCGACAGTCTCACCAAGACGCACGGCGGTGCCGGAAGGGGCATCCACCTTGTGGCGATGATGCGCCTCGATGATCTCAATGTCGAAGGCCTCGCCAAGCACCTGGGCCACCTGCGCCGCCACTTGAAACATCAGGTTGATGCCAACGCTGAAATTGGGCGCAAGGACGATCGGCGTCTTGCTCGCGGCTGCGGCGATGCGCTCGCGGGCGGCGGCATCGAAACCGGTGGTACCAATGATCATCGGTTTGTTCATCTCCAGCGCCAGAGGCAGATGGTCGAGAGTCGAGGGAATGGTGGTGAAGTCGATGATCACATCCGCCGCTGCGAACCCTTTCTGTGGCGAGTCACTGATCACCACCCCCAGCGCGGGAACTCCGGCCAGCTCACCGACATCCTTCCCGATCGCAAGGCTGTCAGACCTCTCCCACGCCGAAGCCAAGCGCAGCCCCGGCTGATCCAACACCGCCTGCACCAACATGCGTCCCATGCGCCCGGCGGCGCCGGCGATTCCAACCCTGATTTCCGACATCACCCCTCCCCTTTTCGCCCTTCACACCGGAAACGCGGGCCGCATCGCCGTTTTGACAAACCCGGAACCCAACCGGAACCCCGGTCAAGCCGATATCTTCTTATCCAAAAACTCCTTGACCCGATTCAGGAAGGAGTGCGACTCCGGCTGGCAATCTTGACCCGAACAGCGGGCGAACTCCTCCATCAGCTCCCGCTGCCGCTTGTTCAGATTGACCGGGGTTTCGACCAGCACCTCAACGACCAGGTCACCGAACAAGCCAGGCCGATTCAGGTGTGGCAACCCCTTGCCCTTAAGCACGAGGCGCTTGCCAGTCTGGCTGCCCGGCGGCAGGGTGACGCGCGAGCGGCCACGCAAGGTTGGCACCTCGATCTTGCCCCCCAACGCCGCCTGCGGAAAGGTGATCGGCACCTGGCAGAGCAGATCGGCGTTGTAACGCTCGAAAATCGGGTGTTTGGCCACCTCGATGACGATGTAAAGGTCGCCCGCCGGACCGTTGTTCTGGCCGGCCCCCCCCTCGCCGGAGAGGCGGATGCGGGTGCCGGTCTCCACCCCGGGTGGCACCTTGACCGTCAGGCTCTTCTCGGAGCGCTTGCGTCCCTGGCCACGGCACTCGGGGCAGGGATTGCGAATGATCGACCCACGCCCATGGCACGCCCCGCACGGACGGGCAATCGAGAAAAACCCCTGCTGCGTGCGCAACTGCCCGGAGCCACCACAAACGCCGCAGGTCTCCGGCCCGGAACCAGCCTGGGAACCACTGCCATTGCATTTGTCGCAGACAACCACCGCCGGGATACGCAGGCGTTCCTCCGACCCGTCCATGACATCTTCAAGGTTGATACTGAGGTCGTAGCGGAAATCCTCTCCGCGCTGCGAGGATGCGCGTCCGCCGCGTCCCCGACCACCCCCACCGCCGCCGAAGATGTCGCCAAAAAACTCCTCGAAAATATCCCCAAAGCCACCGGCGTAACCTGCCCCCTCACCGCCGGGGAAGCCGCCCGGATGGCCACCGCCCATGCCCTGTCCCAGCCCGGCATGGCCGAACTGATCGTATATGGCGCGCTTTTTGGTGTCCTTCAGGACATCATAAGCCTCGTTGACCTCCTTGAACCGGGATTCGGCCTCCTTGTTGCCCGGATTGCGATCCGGGTGGAGCTCCATCGCCAGTTTGCGGTAGGCCTTTTTGATGTCATCCGCGGCGGCGCTGCGAGCGACACCGAGGGTTTCGTAGTAGTCCTTGGGCATGGGCGGTCATTCCGTAGGGATCAATGACCCGACTTCTTGGCATCGTCCTTGATGTCCTCGAACTCCGCTTCGACCACATTTTCGTCCTTCTTGCCAGCGGCCTGCGCCCCTGGATGCGCCCCCGCCGCGCCCGCTGCATCCGGCCCGGCGGCATTCATGTCGGGTGTGGGTTGGGCATCCTTGTAGACGGCCTCGCCCATCTTCATCGAGGCCTCCATGAGCACCTGGGTCTTGTTTTCGATCTCTTCCGCGTCGTCCGAGCCGACCACACCCTTCAACTGCGAAATGGCCGCCTCGATCTTCCCTTTAAGTTCGGCATCAACCTTGTCGGCGTGCTCCTTCAGGGTTTTTTCCGTGGCATAGATCAGGGAGTCAGCGTGGTTGCGGGCGTCAATCAGCTTGCGCTTCTTGCCATCCTCTTCCGCGTGGGACTCCGCCTCCCGGATCATCTTCTCGATCTCACTCTCCTTCAACCCGCCCGAGGCCTGGATGCTGATCGACTGCTCCTTGCCGGTCCCCTTATCCTTGGCCGACACCTTGACGATGCCGTTGGCGTCGATATCGAAGGAGACCTCGATTTGCGGCACGCCACGCGGCGCGGGGGCGATCCCCATCAGGTCAAACTGGCCGAGCAGCTTGTTGTCGGAGAACATCTCCCGCTCGCCCTGGGCGACGCGAATCGTCACTGCCGATTGGTTGTCGGCGGCGGTGGAGAAGATCTGCGACTTTTTCGTCGGGATGGTGGTGTTTTTGTCGATCAGTTTGGTAAACACCCCGCCCAGGGTTTCGATCCCGAGTGACAGCGGCGTCACGTCGAGCAGGAGGATATCCTTCACCTCGCCCTTGAGCACGCCACCCTGAATTGCCGCGCCAATGGCCACGACTTCGTCAGGGTTCACACCCTTGTGCGGCTCCTTGCCGAACAGTTCGGCGACCAGCTTCTGCACCTTGGGCATGCGTGTCATGCCACCGACCAGGATCACCTCGTCGATGTCGGCCGGGGTGACCTTGGCGTCACGCATGGCAGTCTTGCAGGGTTCGATCGTCCTTTGGATCAAACCGTCGACCAGGCTCTCAAGCTTGGCACGGGTGAAGGTGACGTTTAGATGTTTCGGCCCGGAGGCATCGGCGGTAATAAAGGGAAGATTGACCTCGGTCTGCGTGCTCGCCGAAAGCTCGATCTTCGCCTTCTCACCCGCCTCTTTCAGGCGTTGCAGGGACATGCTGTCCTGGCGCAGGTCGATGCCGTGCTCCTTTTTGAACTGGTCGGCGAGGTAATCGATGATCGCCTTGTCGAAATCTTCACCACCAAGGAAGGTGTCGCCGTTGGTCGACTTCACCTCGAACAAACCGTCGCCAATCTCCAGGATCGAGATGTCAAAGGTGCCACCGCCAAGGTCGTACACGGCAATGGTCTGGCCGGCCTTTTTGTCCAGACCGTAAGCCAGGGCCGCCGCGGTTGGTTCGTTGATCACCCGCAGCACCTCAAGACCGGCGATGCGCCCGGCATCCTTGGTTGCCTGGCGTTGGGCATCATTGAAATAGGCCGGGCAGGTGATGACCGCCTCGGTCACTTTTTCGCCCAGATAATCCTCGGCGGTCTGTTTCATTTTTTGCAGGATCATCGCCGACACCTCGGAGGGGCTGATCTTGCGCCCGCCACCCTCGACCCAGGCATCCCCGTTGTCTGCCTTGACGATCTTGTAGGGGACGATCTCCTTATCCTTGCGCGTCATTGGGTCGTCATGCCGGCGCCCGATCAAACGCTTGATCGCGTACAGGGTATTGGTCGGATTGGTAACCGCCTGCCGCTTGGCCGCCTGCCCAACCAGCCGCTCCCCGTTATTGGCAAAGGCCACCATGGACGGCGTGGTGCGCACCCCTTCGCTGTTTTCGATGACCTTCGGTTCCCCACCCTCCATGACGGCCACGCAGGAGTTGGTGGTGCCCAGATCGATGCCGATGACTTTACCCATATCGAAAGATCCTCTCTCGCTGTCTCTTTGCTACCTGGGATACAAGTACGGATGCACCCCAAACATCACCCGGGCATGCACCAGCCCATTGTGATATGGAAATGGCCCCGGCCCCTGTCAAGCCCGCATCCTGTCTTTTCCCAGACCCGCCGCGCGTCCCTGCCGTCCGGCGTCCCGCGCGCACGCCTCCTGCCTCTTTTCAATCCCGTCCCTTCCGGCCTCGATCCTACTGTGTCACCGCCACCAGCGATGGTCGCAACAAACGCTGATTCAACAGGTAGCCCGCCTGAAACTCCTGCACCACCACCCCGGCATCCACCCCCTCCCTGGCCACCTGAACCATCGCCTGGTGCTGGTTGGGGTCGAACGGCTGATTCAAGGCTTCGATGCGTGTCACGCCATGCTTGTTGAAAATGCGCAGCAGCTCCGATCGCACCAGCGTCACGCCCTCCATCAACCCCTTGACGCTGGAGGCGGAAATCTCCTCCACCCCCTGGGCACCATCCAGGGCGCCGAGGGCGCGGTCAAGGTTGTCGGCAACCAGGAGCAAATCCTTGGCAAAAACCTCCAGGGCATATTTGCGCGCCGACTCGACCTCGCGTGTCGTGCGCTTGCGGAGATTGTCCATGTCGGCCATGGCACGCAGATAGGCGGCGCGCCACTCCTCCACCTTTCCGGTCAGCGCCTGAACCTGCTCCTCGGGGGAAGTTTCCCCGGCATCCGCCACCGCCACACCTCCCTCCTCTTCCGTCCCTTCCATTCCGGAAGACGACGCAGCGGCGGGCCCGGATGCCCCGGGTGCGGATTCGTTCCGAGGTTCAGCGGCTTCGTCGTTGATGTCACTCATGACTGAAAACACCCCTCTTACCCGATTTCACAACAGCCACGGCGGCCGGAAACAAAACCCACCTGTTGCCCGTCACGATAACGCCCGAACGTAGCGCCGGATCCCCTGCATTCAACACCCCGCGGGAACCCGCCCAGGGAGATCCCCCAACCCAACCCCGAGGCAAAACAACCCTCTGTGCAATAATCCGCCCGTGGCGGGAGAAAAAGCACAACCCACCCCTCTCCTGCATATAGGGAGGGGGACGGCTGTACGCAAGTGAGAAGTGAAAAAATCGGTATCAGGCGAGATGATCGCGGATCAGCACCTCGGCAA
>PEAJ01000068.1 GCA_002753495.1 Magnetococcales bacterium HA3dbin3
GGTTTGTTATTGTTTTTTCTTTTTTACCAAACCAGGAAAAAATTGCCCCCCGTCTTGCTCCAACTCCAGATCAGGATGGACACGGGGCGGCAACGCGTGCGCGACAAACAAACACGCTCAAACACGACGGAAAGCGCGCAACGGCAGCCAACGGGAAGCAACCAATTGATATTGAATTGGCATGAGTGAGCGTCAGAGGAATGCGGCCATGAAGGTTCTGGTCATTGACGACGACCGACTCGTCAACATCCTCCTTGCGGAGATCTTGCACGAAGACGGCTACGAAATTCTACAAGCCTTTGACGGACCAAGCGGAATCGAGCGGTTTCAGGCTGATCGGCCGGACCTGGTGATTCTCGATGTCTGCATGCCCAACATGGACGGGTGTCAGGTGGCGCGTGAAATCAAGCGGCTCTGCATGGGGCGTTTCGTGCCGATCCTTTTTCTGACCGGCATGACCGACGCCTACGACCTGGCACAGTGTCTCGATTCCGGTGGCGACGACCTGATTACCAAGCCCTTCAATCAAAACCTGCTCGAGGCAAAACTCCGTGCCTGGGAGCGGAACCTGGCGGTCATCCACTCCCGGGAGGAGCTGAACCGGCGCGCCGGAGCCGCCGACGCGTTCCCGGTGGGGTCGGCGCGGCAGCTCCTTACATCAGAGGAGATACGGGAATTGCAAAACACGTCCGTGGAACAGGAAGACAAGGAGGGGAGTTGACCGCGGCAAGGCACCTCGCTACGCGATCTCTGCCCGAGCGGGGGCCTGCTGTGCAGCCGACGTCCGGTGCCCGGCCGGCGGCAGACGCGCAATGGCCTCCCGCAGCCTGAGGAGCTTTTGGTGAACCCTCTGGGCATCCTCCAGCGTCTTGAGTCCCACCACGACGTACTGCCGGTCATCCATATCGTAGATTCTGAAGTCGTTCTTTTTCGCAATGATATGAAAGTCCATCGTCGTCCATCTTTCGTGCAAGGCGAATGGGTGGGTATCCGGTGTGCCCGTCAATGCAGCTTCCGTTCCATGTGAATATTTCAAGAAAAACGCATCATGTTCATGAGGTTATAAATAATGCACACCGCATCTGTCAAGAAACATGCTATCCATGCCCGCGTTCGCGGGTACAGGTGGGTAAAATGCGTCATAAATCCGGCATTGACGCTCCCGGGCGTTGTTTGCCTCGTCATATTCTGGCCCCTGATCGCGTGGAGCCAACCTCCCGCCAGGTTGGGGATCAACGACCCGGAGAAGGAGTTTCAGGAAGCGGCGGTCGCCCTGAAAAACGGCTATGCAAGCATGGCCTACGACCTTTTCCTGCGCATTGCCGAAAAAGGGGATCCACGCGCCCAGTTTCTGGTTGGGCGTCTGCTCGAGGACGGACGCGGCGTACCCCGCGAGCCGGAGCAGTCCGCGCAGTGGTATCGCCGAGCGGCGACGCAGGGGCACACCGAGGCCCAGGTGCGTCTTGGCTTTCTTTATCTTGGGGGAGGCGTGATACCGCGCAACGATGCCGAGGCACTCCGATGGTTCCGGTTGGCTGCCGAACAGGGTGGGCATTCCATGGCCCAGGCCTACCTCTGTTCGCTCTACGCGGAGGGCGGCAGCACACTCCCCGCCGATAAAAAACTCTCCATGGAGTGGTGTCAACGGGCGGCGGAGCAGGGCGTGCCAGCAGCGCAGACCATGCTGGGTTTCCATTATGCCCTGGGCACTCCCCCGGACCTGGTGACCGCCCGCCGCTGGTTTGAACAGGCCGCCCGACAAGGCTACACCAGCGCCGTCAAGGCACTGACCGAGCTGGATCGGGGGATCACCCCGACCCCTGTCACCGGAATGCCGCCGACACAGGCCGCGCCGCCCGCGGCTCCCGCCGTAACGCGCCCGGGAAGCAGGGCAAAACCCACCGCCACGCCGACTCCCAATGGTTGGGAGTAATGCTGATTTAGGTCAAGTTGGATACGGAGCGACAACAGGAGAGCAGCGAAAACGGCACACGTCCAGTACGGCGGAGAGCAAACGAAGCGACCAACGAAACGGATGCTTGACTTGAAATCAGGATGAAGCAACACGGGGCTGCCATGCCGGGACGGACAGGAACGATCAGTGCCCGAAACAGCAAAAAACCGTCACCTTCAGTCCAAGGCTGCATCACTGGCGCCCGGAACGACAAAAAACCGTCCTTTCCACGACTCCGGAACGCGGTCAGTCACACCACGACGACCGCACACTTCCTGAATCCGGCCAAGGAGGGGGAGAGGGAGAGGGGGAGAGTCCCTTGCCAGGGCCGGGAAACGACGCCAATTTCATGCAGAGGGCTATTTTGCGTGTCAGGTGCGCAGCAACCCTTCGTCGCCCGCGTGCTGCCGCCCCGGGATTACGACCACCGGCAGGGATGCGTCCTGCTGACAGCAGCAGTCCGGCGGCATCAGCGCCGCCTCCAAATTACCACACTCTGTCAACGGCCCGACGACGCCTTCCAGAGCACGCCACCGCGCCCATGAATCGCCACCATCCTCCGGCCGGTTGACCCAGCGGAGCATGCTCCGCAGCTCGGCGCCGAGAAGAGAGGAGGCATGCAGTGCTTCGCTTGACTCGATATCGCGCATGTCCGAGAAAACCCCGTGGCTTGAATCGTGGACGGATGACCCTCTGTGGGGTCGCCTCGGGAGAGGACAAAGCAAAATCCGTACCTGTTCAACCAGACCCACGGACAACCATCCTCAGACCGCTGGGATGCCCTTTTTTCCTCCGGCCTTGACCCGCTTTCTTCCTTTGTTGGCGGGGGAACCCTCCGGCAAAAGTGGGGGTACGGCCTGCCGGGATTTTTGACGATGCTCGACGAGTAATTGTTCAAATTGCTCCGCCGGCATCGGACGCCCAAGCAGATAGCCCTGCACCTCGTCACACCCGTGACGCTGCAGGAAGACAAACTGCTCTTCCGTCTCCACCCCTTCGGCAACAACCCGCAGTTCCAGGTTATGCGCCATGGAGATGATGGCGGAGACGATCGCCGCGTCATCTGAATCCTCGGTCAGGTCGCGGACGAAGGATTGGTCAATCTTCAACGAACGCAAGGGAAACCGCTTCAGGTAGCTAAGCGAGGAGTAACCGGTACCAAAATCGTCGACGGTGATGCCCAGCTCCATCTCACGCAGCAGGGCCATGGTGCGAATGGCCTTGTTCAGGTCGACCATCACCATGCTTTCGGTCACCTCGATTTCAAGGTTGACCGGTGGCAATCCCGTCTTCTCCAGGATGCCGTGAATGACGTCGGCGATAGAATCAAGCATGAACTGGGAAGCAGAGAGATTGACGGCAATCTTGGGATCAAACCCCTTGTCGCACCACTCCCGGGTCTGATGGCAAACCGAGTTGAGGATCCACTCCCCAAGCGGAATGATCAATCCGGTCTCTTCGGCCAGCGGGATGAACTGTGCCGGCGACACCATGCCAATCTCCGGATCACGCCAGCGTACCAAAGCCTCCGCGCCGACGATCCGACGATCGGCCACGAGAAACTTCGGCTGGTAGTACATCGTAAACTCGCCGTTTTCGACCGCCCGACGCAGTTTCAACTCCATCTTCATGCGCATGTTGGAGTCGGTATCCATGGTCGCCTCGAAGAAGCGAAAGGCGCCGCGTCCCCCCTCCTTGGCCCGATACATGGCCAGGTCGGCATTTTTGGTCAGGGTGTCAAAGTCGGTTCCGTCGGTGGGGAAAATGGCAATGCCGATGCTTGCCCCGACATAGGCCTCGCTCGTACCCAGCTTGACCGGCTCCTGCAGTGACTGAATGATTCCGGTGGCGATGGAGGCCGCCTGGCTTTCCTTGCTGATGTTTGAAAGGATGACGGTGAACTCGTCCCCGCCAAGCCGGGCAACGGTGTCGGACTTGCGCACACGCCCGGTGATGCGCGCCGCAATCTCCACCAGGAGCATATCCCCGGCGGCATGACCAAGCGTGTCGTTGACATGCTTGAAACGATCAAGGTCGATGAAGAAGACCGCCAGCTTGCCACCCTGACGCTTGCCAAGCTCGATCTCATGCACCAGACGATCCCGAAAGAGCATGCGGTTGGGCAGGGAGGTGAGGGGATCATAGTAGGCCAGTTGCTCCAGACGCTGCTCGGTGGCCTTGATGCGGGTGATGTCGGAGAAGATGCCGACGTAGTTGAGGGTTCTGCCCCACATATCGCGCACGGCATTGATGCTGACCCACTTCGGGTAGACGGTACCATCCTTGCGTCGATCCCAGATCTCCCCCTTCCAGCTTCCTTCGGTCAGGAGCCTGCTCCACATCTCGGTATAGAAGGGTTGATCGTGTCGACCCGATTTGCCCATGCTCGGGTCAGAGCCAATCGCCTCCTCGCGCGAAAAACCGGTGATCTCCGAAAAGGCCGGGTTGACATCGAGGATGTTGGCATAGTTGTCGGTGATGATGATCCCTTCGCTGGCATTCTCAAACACCTTGCCGGCAAGCTGCAGGCTCGCTTGTGCGCGCACCCGCTCCTGGATTTCATCCTTGAGGCGTTCGTTGGCCTCTTGCAGCTCCTGGGTGCGTTTTCGAACGCGGTTCTCCAGCTGGGCATAGGCATCGCGCAGCGCCTTGCTCGCCTGTTTGCGGGCGGTAATGTCATGCATGATGCCGGTAAAATAGGTCTCGCCCTCCTCTTGGAAGAAACCCACCGAAAGTTCCAGGGGGAAGACGCCGCCATCGCGGCAAACCCCCTCCACCTCGCGGCTGGTGCCAATGATCTTGCGCACACGCGAGGAGAGATAAGCGCGAATGTAGGTATCGTGCTGGGTGGCGTGGGGCTCCGGCATGAGGATGGTGACATCCTTGCCGATCAAAAACCCCTTCGGGTAGCCAAACATGTCCTCCAACGCATGGTTGACCGCAAGGATGGTCCCCTTGTTGTTGATGATGATGATGCCGTCGACTGCCGACTCAACAAGCGCCCGCGACCGCGCCTCGCTGGCGGCCAGGGATTTCCGACTTGCCTGGACAAGCTGATGGTAGTTGCGAAAGCTGTAGAGCATCAGCAGCAGGCCAATCAGCAGAGCCCCCAGAATGGCCCCCCGATTCCTGCCAGAGGTTGTGATGCGTTCCGCCAGCATGGTGCCAAGGCGATCCGAAAATTGATCGTAGCAAACCAGGGAGCGTTGAATGGCCTCGCTGCCGAGGCGGTAGAATTCGGTCGGTGAGATGTACCGGGGGGTAGCGGCCAAGGCACGCCCCGCCTCAAGGAATGGATGCACGCCACTCTCGGTATTTTGGGAGTAACATCCCGTCAGTGACCCACTCCCCGTCTGACCATGGGCAGCCAAGTGCTGGAGCCTCGTCAACTCGTCGAGGGTGCGACGCAAGCCACCCAGAGCCTCGCCCAGGCGCAACAAGTCAGCCGGCGCGGGCGACTCCTTTCCGGCAACCGCCCCGCCCAGACCCCGGACCCGACCGGTCGACTCCGCAAGGGCGGGGAGGTAATCAGCCAGGAGCGTCGCCAAAAAATGGCTCTCGGCGACCGGATCCATGCGCAGGTGGGAGTTGGCCGCGATCAGCCCGATCAGCTCCAGCCCCTTGGTGACCGCAAAGGTATGGGACTGGAAGGTTTCAAAGGGAGTCGTCAGTTGCGGGCGATCCAGAACGCGCCGGCCAACCTCGTCAGCGAACTCATGTGCGACACCGGCAACTCCCAGTATCCGAACCCCGGGCAAGTCGGTCAACACAACCAGCTGGGCCTTAAGCGCCTCGGATTTTTCGAAAATTGCGTCCGCGCTCTCCTGGCCACGGGCCACGTGCAGTTGCCACAACCCCCGAATATCCTGGGCCAGGTTGATGGCCTGCTGCACCTGCCGGATCACCTCAATGCCGATGATCTCTTTCTCGGTTGCCGCAATCTCTGTTTGAATCCTCTGACCAACGAGCAGCATGGCGGCCAGAATGAAGACAACCGGCAGAAGCGCGACCAGGAAAACCCTGTACCTTTCTGTCCGCAGAGTCTCCGCGAGGGTCATGAATGCTTCCTTGTCGATCGCGACATTCGGTCCCGTCCCATCAGGTCAATCAGGCGAGCAGACCCAGCGCGCGCAACGGATTGATGGTACTCTGGGGGCCAAGGGCGTAGCCGCCATAACGCACCTGGTTGGCCACATTGAGCGACGACGCCTGGGCTTGCGTCAAGGCATTGGTTGCATTGCTCATCTGGGTCAGGGAGCTCTCCAGCGTTGTCCGCGACTTATTGAGGGCGTCAAATCCCTTGTCGGCGGCCGTAACGTTGTTGGCAAGGGTGGTGACGGCACTGGCCGCGCCCTGCTGCGTGCTCAAATCGACCTTGGCGAAGGCCTTGCTGTAGTCGCTGAACGAGATTGTACCGACATTGGTCGAACTGACGCCGGTTTGCACGGTGTCGGTGTGCTTGGAGGCAAGAAGGCTCTCGGAACCGTACTTGGTGCCGGCGATGATCTGGTCGTTCTGCTTTTGGATCGTCACCGCCTGCGCTTGTAGTTTGTCACGGTCGGCCTGGGTGATGGTCGTGCTGCTGGCCTGGGTCGCCAGGTCCTTCAAACGACTCATGTTGCTGCTGATCTGGCTCAGACCGTTCTGGGCAAGCTGGATCTTGCTCACCCCTTCGTTGGCGCTGGACATGGCCTGGCTGTAAGAACGAATGGCCGTGGTGTAGGAGCCACTCAGGCTGACCGTGGCGGAGTTGCCAAAGGGACTGGTCGCCGACGTGGTGGTGCTGGAGTAGGCCGACGGGGCGTTTGACCCGAGAAACGACCCATAGTTCAAGCCCAGCATCGAACTGATGGTATTGAAAGTGACGGCCATGGCATTCTCCCGATCTGGAACGAACCAACACCGGCGCGCCAACGCTCGCGCCACCCTTCCGGCCTTATGTTAAATTATCCTGCCGTACTCCCCAAGAAAGCAAGGTGTTTTTCACGCGGAAAAGGGGAAGACGCGCACGGGCAGGAGGGAACAGGGGGAGGGAAGCCCCTCACCAGCGCACGGCAAATCGGGTCGGGAAGGGGTCTGGTACCGGGTGATCCTGGATATCCAGACGCAAGACGCGAGCAAGCGGAGGACCTTTGCGACACCAGGCAACCATCGTGTCGACCAGGCCTGGCGTGCCGCAAAAAATGGCCTCCACACTGCCGTCGCTGTCGTTGCGCACCCAGCCGGTGACGCCGAGTTGATCAGCCTCCTCGCGGGTCGATTCGCGAAAGCCAACCCCCTGCACCCGCCCATGCACGCGAACATAACGGCACGTTTTCCCCTGGGAATCCGACATGCTACCCCCCGACAAAAAAGCGCCGGCAACCCGCCACGACGGGTTGCCGGCACACGATCACGGAACAACCCAACCGGGAGGTGAACCCGGCTGGGGGATGATTCAGGAGCGCACCATCACATGTCCATGCCGCCATCGGGCATGGCCGGGGCGCCCTGCGACTCCTTCTTCGGCGCCTCGGTGATGGCCGCCTCGGTGGTGATCATCAAACCAGCGGCGGAGGCAGCCGACTGCAGGGCACTGCGCACCACCTTGGTCGGGTCGATAACGCCGCGGGCGACAAGGTCGGTGTACTCCTCGGCGGCGGCATCGAAACCGAAATTGGCGTTGCCGTTTTCAAGCACCTTGGCCACCACCACCGACCCTTCGTGCCCGGCATTCTCGACAATCACCCGCATCGGCTCTTCGATCGCCCGCCGCACAATGCGAATGCCGGCCTTCTGGTCCTCATTGCCGCCGTTGAGGTCGTCCAGGGCCTTGCGTGCCCGCAACAGGGCAACACCACCGCCGGGCACGATTCCCTCTTCGACCGCGGCACGGGTGGCGTGCAGGGCATCGTCGACCAGATCCTTGCGCTCCTTCACCTCGGCCTCGGTGGCACCCCCCACCTTGATCACCGCGACACCACCGGCCAGTTTCGCCAGCCGCTCCTGGAGCTTTTCGCGGTCGTAGTCGGAGGTGGTCTCCTCGATCTGCGCCCGAATCTGGGTGATGCGCCCGTTGATGTCATGGGCGCCGCCGGCACCCTCGACGATGGTGGTGTTCTCCTTGTCGATGGTGATGCGTTTGGCGCGACCGAGCATGTCGAGGGTCACGTTCTCCAGCTTCACGCCCAGATCTTCGGAAGCGACGGTACCACCGGTGAGGATGGCGATATCCTCCAGCATCGCCTTGCGCCGATCACCAAAGCCCGGCGCCTTCACCGCGCACACCTTCAGACCGCCGCGCAGCTTGTTGACCACCAGGGTGGCAAGTGCCTCGCCCTCGACATCCTCGGCGATGATCAGCAGCGGGCGCGCCGACTGCACCACGCTCTCCAGGACTGGCAGGATCTGTTGCAAACCGGAGATTTTCTTTTCCACCAGGAGGATGAACGGATCATCAAGGACGGCGTGCATCTTCTCCGAGTTGGTGACGAAGTAGGGAGAGAGGTAGCCGCGGTCGAACTGCATCCCCTCGACCACATCCAGGGTCGTTTCCAGACCCTTGGCCTCCTCGACCGTGATCACCCCCTCCTTGCCAACCTTGTCCATGGCGTCGGCGATCATCTTGCCGATCACCTTGTCGCTGTTGGCGGAGATCGAACCAACCTGGGCGATCTCCTCGGAGTTGGTCACCTCGCGCGAAAGCCCCTTCAGGCTCTCGACGATCTTGCCCACGGCGGCGTCGATGCCCCGGCGCAAATCCATCGGATTCATGCCGGCGGCGACCGCCTTCAACCCCTCGCGAATGATCGCCTGGGCAAGAACCGTGGCGGTGGTGGTGCCATCACCAGCCTGATCGGAGGTTTTGGAAGCAACCTCCTTGACCATCTGCGCGCCCATGTTCTCGAACTTGCCTTCCAGCTCGATCTCCTTGGCAACCGTCACGCCATCCTTGGTCACCCGCGGCGACCCCCAGGATTTGTCGAGAACAACATTGCGCCCCTTGGGACCGAGGGTAACCTTCACCGCGTTGGCCAGGGTGTTCACACCAACCAGCATCCGACCGCGGGCGGCCTCACCGAACAGAATATCCTTTGCAGCCATCGTCTTTACCGCTCCTTTCCAACTCTTTTTTTCAGTCCGATCGCATACCGTGTTTCAAGTCTCGGGGTCGGGATCACGACTCCAGAATGCCCAGGATGTCGTTCTCCCGGAGGATCAAGAGCTCGTCACCGTCGATCTTCACCTCGGTCCCGGCGTACTTCCCGAACAGGATCCGATCCCCAGCCTTGACTTCCAGGGCGCGAAATTTGCCGTTTTCGAGCAACACCCCCTTGCCGGCAGCGAGCACTTCGCCTTGCAGGGGTTTCTCCTTGGCCGAATCGGGGATGATGATGCCCGACGCGGTTTTTTCCTCCTCGCCGCTGCGCTTGACCAGAACACGGTCGTTCAAGGGCTGAAACTTGACCTTCATCGTTGACCTCCAGATCGAACAGGAAAACAGGTGTGAAAAAAACGAGGAACAAAGCCGTTGGGAACTCTTTTGCCATTCCCGTCAGCCCCGTATGCAGTTGCCGCCGGGTATGTGACCCGAGGCTCAATCGCAGGGAGAGCCGCTTTCGATCCACCCGCATGGCCGAACGCCACGCCCCACAAACCCGGAACCCCTCGCGAACCCGGCAAGGGATCCACGAAAAGCCCCACGCCTGCGCCTTGATATGGAAACGGCGGCGGGGTTTGTCAAGCACCCCGCCATGGCCGCCTCGAATTTTTTCCGTCACGCGTTCCGCCAGTGGGCCGGATCCCCTTCCAGGGGCCAAAGCCAGGCGGCGCCGCGCACACCGCTGGAGTCCCCATGTCGCGCCTTGACGATCGGGGTGATGGCGGCGCCGGCATAGACGTACTTGGGAAGGTGACCGGGAACGTTTTTGTAGAGCCGTTCCAGGTTGGAGACGCCACCACCAAGGACAATGCAGTAGGGGTCGAAAATGTTGATCACCATTGCAAGCGCACGGGCGAGGCGATTCTCATAGCGTTCAAGGTGGGCGATTGCCCGCGGATCGCCCTGATCGGCGCGGGCGGCGATGTCACGCGAGGTGAGGGTCTCGCCGGTTTGCTCGTCCCAGAGCCTGGCCATGCCGGTGCCAGAAACGAAAGTTTCGACACAGCCGCGCTTGCCGCAGTAACAGGCCGGCCCTGGCCACTCCCCCTCCTGCATCCACGGCAGACAGGTGTGACCCCACTCGCCAGCGACGCCGTTTGGTCCCTGTACCGGTCGCCCGGCGACGACCAGGCCGCTGCCGGCACCGGTCCCGAGGATGACACCAAACACCGAGCGCTGTCCGGCCCCGGCTCCATCAACCGCTTCCGAAAGGGCGAAACAATCGGCATCGTTGGCCAGGCGGATCGGCCGATCCAGACCCTGGCGCAGATCCTGTTCCAGCGGTTTGCCAATCAGCGCCACCGAATTCGAGCATTTCATGAAGCCCGCTCCCGGCGAGATTGCCCCCGGGGCACCGACCCCGACCGGCGGTCCTTCACCCGGCTTGACACCAAGTTCGTTCTCAACCCCGTGCACAAGCTCGATCATGGCGCGGATGGTGCCCTCGTAATCCCCCTGTGGGGTAGGCACCCGGCGCCGGGCGAGGGTTGCCCCCTGCCGGTCAAGAACGATGATTTCAATTTTGGTCCCGCCGAGGTCGATACCGATACGCATGGTTGGTCTTTGCTCCGGGTTGAGAAAAAAGCGACGTGCGGCGCCGGCAGCACGCTCCTGCTTCCGACAATTTCCGGGTGACTTCGGCCCGGCGGCTGCCATAATAACGCCTCCCACCGGTAAATGGCACCCTTCACCGGTACCTTGCCGACCACCTCCCGCGCGTGCGCCACCATGACCAGGATCGTCGTCCCAGAAGGTTCAGTGTCTCCGGCAGGTCGCGTCGACGAAGCGACAACGCCAACGCACGCCAATGACGCCGCCGACCATACCCCCTCCCAAACACGCACGGATGCATCAACACATCGATCGCATAGTCCCGTTGTCGGGGAGACGGATATGTCATTGGATGCGACGGAAACGCATCCGCAATTCCCAGCCGGTGGGGCGGTGCAGGCCAATCCGTTTGCCGTTTTGCGCGACTGGGCACAGACCACCGGCCTGGCTGGCCATGCCGAAGCCGATCTTGCCAACGAACTGGTCTCCGAGCTGGAGTTGACAGAGACCCAATGCATCCGCCCGGGGGCGGAGCCGGTGTTCCAGGCCGATGGTCGGGTTTTGTGGCGGCGACAGGACGTAGAGCCGCTGCGCACGCGCAAGGCCTGGAAAAAACTTGGGCGGCGCATACGCGAACATGCCACGCCGGTGCGCGAAGGGGTCGGCGAGGAGGGGGTGTTGCGCCTCTTCGCCCTGAGCCAGACCCTGACCGAGGAGGCGTATCTGCTCACCCAAAAGGAGCGGATCCAGGCCCACTGCATCGACCTGGGCGGCCAAATTCGCGCCCTGGAGCGGCGTCTGGCCGCCTGGGAGGAGGGGGATCTCAACCGGTTGAAGCCTCCGGAAGCCGAAGAGAGCCTGCGCCAGCTCCTCACCCGCCGCAACGAACTGCAAGAGCGTGGGGATGCCCTGGCGCACTCGGCCAGGCAGTTGGCGATCCCAATGCCACCGCTCGACCCGCAACCCTGGACCCACGCATTCGAGAGATTTCGTCAACATCGCTTCCAATCGGTGGTGGCGGCGGAAAAGCCGGATGACAATGACCTTGCCGCCCTGATCGACCAACGTTTGCGCAAACGAGAAACACAGAGCGACGATACCGCGCATCTCCTGCCCTACTGGAAGTACTACGCACAATTTTACAAGCTCTACGAAGAGATTCGTTTTGAACGCGAGGTGGAGGCTGCGACCCGTATCCGCGAGTTCCACCTGCTCTTTCCTGCGCGTCGGAATCGACGCCAATTCACCTGCTTTCTCGGCCCCACCAACTCCGGCAAGACCTATCAGGCGTTGCAGCTCCTGGCCGCGGCGGAAAATGGCGTTTATCTCGCCCCGTTGCGTCTCCTCGCCCAGGAGGTAGCCCAGACCTTAAACGCCTGGGGCGTTCCATGCAACCTTGTCACCGGCGAGGAACGATTGTCGATCCCCGGGGCGCGCCACACCGCGAGCACGATCGAAATGCTCTCCCTGCATGACCGTTACGAGCTGTGCGTCATCGACGAGGTGCAGATGCTTGGCGACGCCGACCGCGGCTGGGCCTGGACCCAGGCCATCCTCGGCGTACAGGCGGATCGGGTCTGTGCGGTCGGCGCCCCCGAGGCTCTGCCGGTGCTGGAGAAGTTATTAGCGCTTACGGAAGAGGCGCCAGAAATTCATCTCCTTGAACGTTTGGCCCCGCTGCATTTGTTGTCACGACCCGTGCGCGAGCACCAGGAGCTGGAACCGGGTACTGCCCTGGTTGCCTTCTCACGCGC
>PEAJ01000069.1 GCA_002753495.1 Magnetococcales bacterium HA3dbin3
GTGCAAGCGGGGGTCGCGACCCGAAGGCACGGATGCGTGGCATGATGACATCCTCCCGGGCGGGGAGGGGCAACGTCAGGTGGGTGGCGCCCCACCAGGCAGCACCCAGGGCCTCGAAGCAGGTTGCCAGGGGCGCGACCACGGCTTGCGGACAGTCGCGTCGAAGGTAATCGAGCAGCAGTCGGTTGCGGGTGACGCCGCCGGTTAACAAAATCGGTCCCTTGATTCGTGCCTTGGCGAGCAGTTCGGTCACCTTGCCAGCCATCATCCGGCAGAGCCCGGCGACAATGCGCGCGCGATCGACTCCCTTGTTGGCGGCGTGGGTGCAATCGGATTTACAGAACACCGAACAGCGTCCAGAGACCGGGTAGGGGTCGGCGATCCACGGCAGGGCGATCGCCTCCTCCAGGGTGAGCCCGAGACGACGTATCTGTTGCCGAAAAAACTCCCCCGTCCCCGAGGCGCACTTGTTGCCGGTGACCACGCCGGTGATGCGCCCCCGGGTATCGAGCGGGTAGAGCAGAAACCCTTCGCCGCCAAGGGCCAACACCGCCTCGTATTCCCGCCCATCGATCTCCGGCGCGGCCAGGGCTTGCTCCACCGCCCAAGGTTCGGGGATGTGCGTCAGGCGGATACGCCGGCTGAATCGG
The DNA here is from genome assembly GCA_002753495.1 of Magnetococcales bacterium HA3dbin3. Lineage (GTDB taxonomy): Bacteria > Pseudomonadota > Magnetococcia > Magnetococcales > DC0425bin3 > HA3dbin3. The sequence goes on from PEAJ01000069.1 coordinate 651, forward strand.
CCGCCGGTGACGACAATCCGGTCAAGAGGCTCCTCCCCGGCCAGGGCGAGGAGGTCATGCACATGGGACTCGGGATCCCCGAGATGGGCGCGCGACAGCGACGCGACAACCTGCCAACCCTCTCCGCCGCCGCCGGGCGGACGACGTTCGAGAACCACCGCCGACAGCGACGCCGCACCTACACAAAGCCCAAGACTTCTCATGATTGCGTCATTTCAAATTCAACCCGGGCGGTGACGATACCGGTCGTCTTGCCGGTCTTTTTTCCGTGGTGGACACGCATGTTCCGTCGGGTTGCATGGCCAGCCGGCGCTCCGGACAGGAGGAAACGCAGCCGGGGATACTACCAGCCCCTGCCGGTTGGGCAAAGTCATCGGTGCGCGGACAACGTTGGGGGGCCGTGCCTTGTTGGTGTCGGGACGATCGCCGCGAAGCGGGAGAGCCGGCCAATCAGCATCCAACCGCAAAGGTAAAGAAATGTAAATTAGTTGACCTAAATCAAATTTATCGAACAAAGACCAGTTTGATTGCAAGCAGACTCTGGCAGAGTGCCTCGGCTCCCGTGGGGGGGCTGGGGTTCGTTCGAGGTGGAACCGGGGGTGGACGGTAAAAAACCGTACCGCTTGATCCATATCAAAGATTCCCCGGGAATTTCCCCGCAAGATCGCGCCCTGTGTCTGAAGCCTGAGGGTGGCGAGGCGAGGGGGAGGTTGCCGCGATTGCGCGCGGTGGCGGGGTGTAACGGTGGGTCGTGGGAACATTTGTTCATTGTTCAATTAAAACAAAGAAGAGGCAAAGGAGAAGGAGATGACGCAGCACAACCATTCTGGCGATGCAGGGGGGGAGGAGGTTCCCTTCATGCAGAGGCTGCTGGACAACCCGTTCCAGCTGCTGGCGTTGGGAGTTGCTTTTCCCATCGTCATTTACATGGTTTGGGGCCTCATCGAGGCCGTGACCATTCCTTTGGCCCCGTGACGACAAGAGGGAGACGCCGGCATGTCGATTCATCCTCCCGCGCAGAGGGTCTGGTGGAAGCAGCCGATTGACAAGATCGAGGCCGCCTGGATCGGACTGGCCCTGATTTGGTGTTTGATCCTGTTTGCATGGATGCCTTACTGGCACGTCTTCGGCAAGCAGAACCTTTCGACCGAATCCTACAAAACCTCCACGACTGCTTTTGAAAAGAAAACCAACGACATGATTGCGAAGTACACGGTCCGCAAGGAGGCTGACGGCCAGATTCCGGTTGTCGCTCCGCCCGCCGGCAGCAACGTCTACCTGGCGGCAAGCAAGTGGGCCTGGAACCCGATCCTTGAGCTCAAAAAGGGCGAGAGCTATCGCCTGCACATTTCGTCCCTGGATTGGCAGCATGGGTTTTCCTTGCAGCCGGTCAATATGAACCTGCAGATTCTTCCTGGCTACGAGACGGTCATCACCTTGACCCCGACCCAATCCGGAGAGTTCGGTGTGGTTTGCAACGAGTTCTGCGGGATCGGTCACCATGCCATGCTGGGCAAGATCTACGTGAAAGATTGAAGAGAAAAACCAAGGAGGAATGAAGCATGGCAGGCAATTCGTTTAGACAGTGTCCGACATCCGGACTCTATTTCCACCGGAGCGCGGAGTCGCTCATGAAGGCGCATGCCGTCATGGCGGTGGTGTTTTTCCTGATCGGCGGCATTTTCGGCTTGCTGGTGATGTTGACCCGCATGCCCAGCGTCCATCTGCTCTCCGCCGAAACGTTCTACATGGCCTTAAGCATTCACGGTACCGATATCCTCATTTTCTGGATCATCTTCTTCGAAGTGGCGGTTCTTTATTTTGCCTCCAGTACGCTGTTGCGGGTACGACCGGCGATGCCTGGGCTGGGGTGGCTTGGTTTTCTCCTCATGCTGGTTGGTTCCTGCACGACCACCTTCTCCTTTTTCCGTGGTAACTCCTCGGTGATGTTTACGAGCTACGTCCCGATGCCGGCGGAACCGATCTTCTACCTCGGCCTGATCCTGTTTGCCGTCGGTGCCCTGGTCGGTTGCTTCCTGTTTCTCGCCACGCTGGTGGTGGCCAAGAGGGAAAAGACCTACCAGGGGTCGATTCCCCTGGTCACCTTTGGCGCGCTGACCGCCTGCATCATCGCCGTCGTGACCATCGTCATGGGCGCGATCATCCTCATCCCGACCTTCCTGTGGTCGTTGGGTCTGATTCCCAACGTCGATCCCCTGGTCTATCGCACCATCTGGTGGGGGCTTGGTCACTCTTCGCAGCAGATTAACGTTTCGGCGCAGGTCTCCATCTGGTATGCGGTGGCGGCGATTGTTTTTGGTGCCAAGCCGATGTCGGAGAAGGTGAGCCGCACCGCCTTCCTGCTCTACATCCTCTTCTTGCAGCTGGCCTCGGCGCACCATTTGCTTGTCGACCCAGGCCTGAGCACGAGCTGGAAGGTGTTCAACACGAGCTACGCGATGTATCTGGCGGTGCTCGCGAGCATGGTTCACGGTTTGACCGTTCCCGGTTCGATCGAGGTGGCCCAGCGCAAAAAGGGGTTCACTAACGGTCTTTTCGAGTGGCTGCGCAAGGCCCCTTGGGATAACCCGGTCTTCTCGGGAATGTTTTTGGCGATGATCATCTTCGGCTTCATCGGTGGCATCACCGGCGTCGTCATGGGGACCGAGCAGATCAACCTGATCATCCACAACACGATTTTCGTTCCCGGCCATTTCCACGCGACGGTTGCCGTCGGCACGACGCTGACCTTCATGGCCATCACCTACTTCCTGATTCCGGTGCTCTTCCGCCGTGAGCTGATCCTGCCGCAGCTTGCCAAGTGGCAGCCTTACATCTTTGCCGGTGGCATGGTGTTGCTCATCCTCTTCATGCTCGGTGCTGGTACCCTCGGTGTGCCGCGTCGGCACTGGGATGTCAGCTTCTCCGACGCCGTCCTGAAGTTCAAGTTTGCCGGTACCGCCATCACCATGCTCGGTATGGCCGGTGTTGGGGGCATCCTGGCGGCGATCGGCGGTGGGGCGTACTGTTTGATTGCAGTCGGGTCGCTGGTTTTCGGCAAGCGCCTCGATGAGAACGCCTCGCTCTTCTCAAGCTTTGGCTTCCCGATGTCGGCCCCGGCTTACAAGGTTTCCCAGCCTGATCAGTTGGCGATGTCGCCGATCGAAAGCCACGGCAGCGGTTCGCACGCTGCCCCGGGCACCTTCGCCCTGGCGCTGGTCTTTCTGGTCACCTTCGTCGTTTACTTCTTCATCAACGCCAAGTACCTCTCTTCGCTCTGGCACATGAGTTAGCCTGTACGGGGGCGGCTGGAATGTGAGCCGCCCCCGGTTTTTTCAACGCCTTGGTCGAGGACGACGTCGACATGGCCGCCAGAATCAAAGATATCCTGACCCTGTTTAAATTACGCATTGGTTTTGCCATTGTTTTGACGGCATTGACGGGTTTGATTGTCACCCCCGGCCGGAGTCCGACCCTCGCCCAGGGGGTGGTGTTGATGCTTGCGGTGCTGCTCTCCGCGGCGGCGGCGGGGGGGTTCAACCACTACTTCGATTACGATCTCGACGCGCGCATGCCCCGTACGCAGCGCCGGCCGTTTGTTGTAGGTTCCCTGCCGCACGCGCCTTGGTGGCTGCCCCTGTTTGGCAGCATGATGCTTTTGCCGTGCGTGGCGGTGATGTTTGCGGTCAACGTCGCTTCCGGGCTGTTTGTGTTCCTCGGTGCCTTCTTCTACGGTGGGGTGTACACCTTCTGGCTCAAGCGTCGCACCTGGCTCAACATCGTCATTGGTGGGCTTGCCGGCAGCTTTTCGATTCTCGCCGGTGCCGCGGCTGTTGACCCCGCTCTTGGGCCAATCCCGCTGTGGCTGGCGGTGGTGCTTTTTCTCTGGACCCCGCCCCATTTTTGGAGCCTCGCCATCACCCTGCGCGAGGAGTATGCTGCGGCGCGCGTGCCGATGTTGCCGGTGGTGGTGGGTAACGCTACGACCGCGCGGGTCATCTTTGGCCACACCCTGTTGTTGGTCGCCGCCTCGATTGTTCCCTTCTTTTTTGGCCTGGGTTGGGTTTATCTGCTCGGGGTGCTTTTGGGTGGCGGGCTGTTCCTCCACCGCAGTCTGCTTTTGTTGCGCAATCCCGTCCCGCTGGCGGCGCGCGCCAACTTTCTTGCCTCCATCCAGCAGTTGGTCCTTTTCCTCGGTGGCGCCTGCCTCGATCCCCTGCTGCGGGTCTGACATGCCTGATCCCGATCCCGATCCCGATCGTGCCGGACGTTGGTGGCCGGTTCTGCTCCTGCTTGGTTGGTTCGTTCCCGTTGTTGCGTGGGGTGGGGAGTACACCACCCTGGACAATGACGCGGCCCTGAAAACCAGCCAGGCTGTCATTGGACAACCGCTTGATCCGCTCCCCCTTCTCGACCAGGATGGGCGTTGGGTCACGCTTGGCGATCTGCGCGGCAAGCCCCTGGTCATCAGCCTGATCTTCACCAGCTGCTCCACCTCCTGCCCGGTGGCGACGCGCTTTCTCGCCGAGGCGGTCGGCAAGGCGCGCGATGCCTTGGGGGCGGGGAGTTTCAACGTTGCCACGATCGGCTTCGACCCGGCCTTTGACAACCCCGCGGCCATGGCGGCCTTCGCCAGGCGTCAGGGCATCATGCTGGAGCACTGGAGTTTCTTGAGCGGCGATGCCGCCACCCTCGCGACCCTGACCCGGCAGCTTGGGTTTGTCTTCGTGCGTTCGCCGCGGGGATTTGATCACATCACGCAGGCGACGATCGTCGATGCCGAGGGGAAGATCTACCGCCAGGTGTACGGGGATGTTTTCGAGCTGCCGGTGTTTGTTGGTGCGCTCAAGGATCTGGTTCTCGGACGCCCGAGGCCGCAGGAGCCTTTTCTGGCCAGCCTGTTGCGGCAGGTACGGCTTTTTTGCACGGTCTATGACCCGAAGCGGGATGTCTATCGTTTCGATCCTTCGCTCTTCGTCGGCATGTTCATCGGTGGCACGATCATTTTTGGCGGTTTTTTTCTCCTGATCCGCGAGCTGCGGCGCGGTCGTCAGGCTGGTGGCCCATCGTGAGGGTGGTATCCAGGCGGGTCGTGGTCACGGATCGGATTATCATCAGGTTTGGAGAGGAACTTGGCACGCATTCACAAGCTGGGCAACTCGGTCTATGTGGCGGCCGAGCGGGTTTTCAACTGGGGATTCGGCAATCGCTGGAATCCGTTTTACCACCTCGGGTCGTTGACCTTCTTCTTTTTCTGGGTGGTGCTGGTCAGCGGGCTTTACGTCTTTGTCATGTTCGAGACGAGCGTCGGCCGTGCCTTTTTGTCGGTGGAGGCGATCACCCATGATTCGTGGATCATCGGTGGGGTGATGCGCTCGTTGCATCGCTACGCCTCGGATGCGGCGGTGATCACCATTTTTGCCCACATGTTTCGTGAATTTTTTCGCGATCGCTACCGCGATGTGCGCTGGTTTTCCTGGTTCACCGGTGTGCCGACCCTCTGGTTGACGGTGATTCTTGGCATCACCGGCTACTGGTTGGTGTGGGACCAGTTGGCGATGTACATCGCCGTGGCCTCGGCGGAGCTGATCGACTGGCTGCCGGTGACCCTCGGCTCGATGGTGCTGAACTTCATCGGCAGCGAGGTCTCTGACCGCTTTTTCACCCTGATGTCTTTTTTGCATCTGCTCGCCTTTCCGGTTGGCATGGTGTTCATGTTGTGGATTCATGTCAGCCGCATCAGCCAGGTGGCGTTTATTGCCCCGTTCGGTCTTTCCATGGGGAGTTTGATTGGGTTGGTGGTGCTTTCCCTGCTCAAGCCGGCGGTGAGTCATGCCCCGGCGACGCAGGCGATGGTCCCGACCGAGCTGCACCTCGATTGGTTCTACCTCAACATCTATCCGTTTCTTGATCGCTACGGCCCTGGTTGGGCGTGGGGGATCTCGGTCGGCACCACGCTGCTGTTGATCCTGCTGCCCTGGCTGCCACCGCGCAAGGCCAAACCGGCGGCGGTGGTCAACCTGGAGACCTGCAACGGCTGTGGTGGTTGTGCGCGCGATTGTCCCTTCGGTGCTGCTTCGATGCAGCCGCGCGGTGATGGCAAGAAGCAGTTCTTGCTGCAATCGATGGTTGATCCTGCCCTGTGCACCGCCTGTGGCATTTGTGTCGGGGCGTGTGGCGCCTCCAATCCCTATCGGCAGGCCAATTCCGACCTGCTCATCGGCATTCATCTGCCCCTGTTCACGGTCGATGCGCTGCGCACCCAGACGAACGTCGCATTGGAATCTCTTGGGCGGGAGGAAGGACGTATTCTGGTCTACGGCTGTGACCACGCCGCCCACCTGGAGCGGGTGCGCATGCCGGGGGTGGCGGTGATCTCCCTGCCGTGCATTGGCATGTTGCCGCCATCATTTCTCGACTACGCCCTGACGCAGGGGGCACAGGGGGTGGTGGTGACCGGCTGCCGTTCCGGTGACTGCTACTATCGGCTTGGCAACAAGCTGGTCGAGGAGCGTCTGGCCGGTGTGCGTGACCCGAAACTTTTCACCCGCACCGATCGCAGTCGCATCCTGGTATTTTGGGCCGGCGCGGAGGATCAAACCCGGCTCGTGGAGCGCATTGCTGCCTTTCGTGTCTGGCTGATTGCCGAGGAGGCACGGGAGCCGGTGGTCGCGGTGCGGGAGAAGGCATCATGAGGCACATCGGCTCCTACCTTTTCCAGGCTGTTGCCTATGCCCTGTTCGCCGTGGTGATCGCCTATTTTTCCACCGACCCGGCCTATCACTATCTCCGGCCGGGCGAGGCCGAGGTGCGTTTGGCGTTCAAACATGCCGCCGCCCTGCGCGAGCCCTGTCACAAACGGACGCAAGAGGAGTTGCTCAAGCTGCCCCCGAACATGCGCAAACCGATGGCCTGCTCGCGCGCGCGTTCCCCGATCGTCGTTGAACTGGAGATGGATGGCAAGAATCTGGCCCGTGCCACCTTTCCGGCGCCTGGTCTGCACGGTGATGGTTCAGCCTTTGTCTACGACAAGTTTCCGGTGCCGGTCGGGGAGCACCTCCTGACCGTGCGCATGAACGACAGCGTCACCGCCACCGGTTTTCCGTTTCAGGTCAGCGAGAAGCGCGTTTTGCAACCGGGACAGCTGCTCGTGATTGGCTTCGACGATACTCTGCAGACCTTCACCTTCCACTGACTACGGATTCCAGGCCATTTGTGGCGCTTGAAGCGGGGTCTTGGGGAGCGAAGCTTTTCGGGACCCCATTTTTGACGGCACCTCATGCCGGGAACTTCCGCATTGGATGCGAGTTGGCGTCACTGGGCGATGCCAAACTGCTCCTGGGCAAAACGGGCGCGCGCCGGTGGGGTGGCGGCGGCGAGGTAGGCGCGATGCGTGTCAATCAGGCGCAGGCGTTCCTTGAGCCCGGCCTGATTGGCCACCTGAATGGTCAGACCAGGGCGGGCGTTGAGTTCAAGGATCAAGGGCCCGAGATCCTGATCGAGGACGATGTCGACCCCCTGATAACTAAGCCCGGTCAGTTCAAACGCGCGCGCCCCGAGTTCGAGCAGGAGGTGCCAGCGTGGGATGGTCAGGGCGTTGAGGGGATGGCCGGTATCCGGGTGCTCCTCGACGCGGGCATCGCGCCAGACGCCATGCAGCAGGCGCCCGTTGGCGAGATCGATCCCGACCCCGACCGCCCCCTGGTGCAGATTGGCACGCCCGCCGGAGTGCCGGGTTGGCAGGCGGAGCATGGCCATCACCGGAGTGCCGCGGTAGACGATGATGCGAATGTCCGGAACCCCGCGAAAGGTGATGTCGGCCAACAGGGGGTCGGGGCGCACACGATATTCGACGAGCGCCTTGTCCGGCTGACCACCAAGACTGAAAATACCGCCCAGGATGTTGTGGATGTGAAACTCCAACGCCTCGGGGGTGAGCAAGGTGTCGTCGATCAGGTGGTACCCGGCCTTGGTACGGGCGGTGATCACCAAAACTCCGTCGCCACCGCTGCCGTGCGCCGGCTTGATGACGAAATCTGGCCACGCCGCCAGGGTGGCATGGATCATTTTGGCCGCATGCGGGGTGCCGATGGTGGCATAAAGGGGAGGTACGGCAATCCCGGCGGCCTCGGCCAGGCGCTTGGTGCGCAGTTTGTCGTCGACCAGTGGATAGAGCCTTCGCGCATTGCCGGGGAGAAGATAGTCGGCGTTGCGGGCATTGAGGCCAAGTACCCCTTGCGCGCGCAGACGGCGCAAGGCATGCCACACCCTCATGGCCGTTGCCCCCCCGGTTTGTCCCTGGTGGAAGGAGGCGCGTACCGTGGTTCGGATGTGGGCGCGTTGGGGGCATGGAGCGGGTTCACGGTCTGTCAACCAGGGCACGGAATCGCTTAAGCTCCAACAGGCGATAGCCGGTGTAACGACCAAGGAGCAGGGTCAGGGCCAGAATCACGAGCAGCAGTTCGGGGAAGATGAACATCACGTGCTCGGTGTAGGGGTTGCTCATCGCCAGGTGACAAAGGGCGGCGACCAACAGACTGCCCGCGGCTTGTTGCAGGGCAGCCGCCGGCCCGCGTTCGTCCCAGATCACCGAGAGACGTTCCACGGTCATGGTCAAGATCACCATTGGAAAGAGCGCAATTGACCATCCGCGATCCATCCCCATGGCATAGCTCAAAATGCTCAAACCGGCCATCAGCAGGATGACGACGATCAGAATGGCCGCCAACCGTGGCACCACCAGAAGCTTGAGATGTTCGAAGTAAAGACGCACGGTCAATCCGCCAGCGACGATGCAGATAAACAGAAAGATCCCCCACAACAGATGGGTCTCGCGGAAAGCCAGGGCAATCAGGACCGGCATGAAGGTGCCGAAAATGGTCAAGCCGATCACATTGCGCACAAACACCAGCAGCAACACCCCGAGCGGTACCGTCAGCAGCACCTTGAAGACCTGCTGCACATGCATTGGCAGGGAGAAGAAGGAAAATTTGAGGAGGAGTGGAGCCTCGTTTTTGATGACATCGGCCACGCTTGCCAGTGCCAGGTGTGGGCTCCAGGCGACGGTGAGGTTGGCCCGCGGTTTGTCGCCGCCGCTGACGCGCACAAGCGATGTCGGTCCGCGCCACCACGGCAACCAGCGCTCGCGGACGCCCGGACCTTGCGCCGGATAAGAGAGCCAATGGCCGTTGTCGGCATACTCCAGCCAGTGCACGAGCGGGGCATTTTTATGCCCCAGCACCAGCTCGATGCCATGCACGGTGCGCGCCGCCACCTTGGCCATGGCGAGGATGCCCACCGCCGTTTCCAGACGCTGCGACAACGTCGGCGTCGCCCCGAGCAGCAGATGCGCCGCGTCGCTCGCCGGATCGGCGTTGAGCCGCGCAAGGAGCGCACTGACCAGCGTCTGGGTGTCGGCGGAGTGGGCGGTGGCCTCCTGCAGAATGGTCTGCGCCGCCGAAAGCTCCGCCCCGGTCCAGAGCACCGGTGGCAGCTCCGGCGCGCGGGCCTTGAGCAGGGGAGTGGCGCGCCCGCTGTCATGCACCCCGAAACGGTAGTAGATGTTCTGCTCGCCGGCAGCCTTGCGCGTGGCGAAAATAACCTGCTGGTTGCTGCCTTCCGCCTGGGTGGTCAAGCCGTAGCCACGGGAGATGAAATGGTGATCGATGGCGGCGTAACGGTTGCGGATCGATGGAATAAACAGGTAGGCCTTGGCCGGTTTTGCCTCTCCCTGGAAGCTGATGTGCACCTCGACTTCCCACTGGTCGGTGGTCGTTCCCGGGGTGAGGGGCAAGTGCAGGCGCCACGCCTTGAAAACGAACAAACCAAGGCCGATGATCGCGAGCACCCCGGCAAGTATGAAGACCTGTCGGCTCTTCATGGTTGCGTGGTTGCCGTACAGGTGGGCTTGGTCAAAAATTTTGCCCCCGGCACAACCGCCACCCGGTGTTCGAGCAGGCGACGACCAAGCAGCATGGGGTAGTTCATTCCCTTGCGCGTGGCCAGGTTGACCTCGGCATGCAGGGGGAGGTCTCCCAGGCAGAGATCGAGCTCCACCACCGGTCGTGACTCGCTTGCGCAGCCGGCGTGGCGGACGCGCATCACACGCACAACGCGCCGCTCCATCACCACCGGCTCGCCGTGCGGCGGCACAAAGTGAAAACGCACCCAGGAGAGACCGTCGCGCTCAAACCACTCCAGCTTGTCAACACCCAGGGAGGAGGTTTTGGCCCCGGTATCGATTTTGGCCTTGATCTTGATGTGTCCGGGTTCGAGAAGGATGCGCTCCAGGTAGCCAACGGTGAGCGCGGGGGCCTCTGCCGCGAAACCGGGGCCCGGAAGAAGGAAAAACAGCACCCCAAGGAGAAACCCAAGCCGTGCCGGACGAAAACGCCCGGCCGGGACAGGGGAACCCTGTCCGCATCGAGGGACACACCCCACCCCTCCCCGAACCGCCTGCAACCCGCGCGGCCGGGAGATGACGGAACCCGGCGACAAGGGGGTCACCGCCTGCTGGGTGCCGGGGCTTCGGGGACGTAAGGCGGCGGGGGCATGCCGATCGGCTCCTCGATGCCATCGGCCTCCTCCATTTGCAGGGAGTTCTGCAAATCTTGCACGCACTGCGTCAAGTAGTGGGGGCGCTCGGCCGCGGTGACGGCATTCTCTGTCGCCAACTCTTCGCAGGCCTTGACCAGCTCCTCATCTGTCGGCAAATCCTGACCGGCGCCGGCAGGGCCTGACGGCATCCCGAGAACGTTTCGGCGGACAAACGCCAACATCCTGTTTTTCATGGCCATGGTCATCACTCGCAAGGGCGCTTCCGTGCTCCCTTTCCGCGTTCAGCGCGGCTTGGGGGCGGCGGCGTTGGTATCGGTCTCCCCACTCCGCGATGGCTCGCCGCCGGCCCCGCCACCCTGGCTGACCGCTGCCTTCTTCGCCGTCGGCTGCGACTTGACCGGGATCGGAATTTTCTCGATGGTCAGGGTCCCTCCGGTCGGTGTTGTCGTCGTCGCAGCTGCCCCGGCGGGAACCCCGGTTTGCGGCAAAACCGGTTTGACCGTTGTCGGAACCTTATTGCTGTTGAGCACCCCGATCGGCTTGGCTGTCGCCAGATCCTCGTCCATGGGTGGGATGCCGGACTGTTCGGAAGGATCGGACATCAGATCCTGCATGCATTTAGCCATATAGGCGCCAAGCTCCGCCGGTGGGATATGATCATCCTCCGCAAATTTTTCACAGGACATGCGGATATCCATTTCCGATTCCTTGCTGTTGGCGGCGGGCTGACTGGTCGGCGGAGCAGTCTTTGATGGCGTCGACTGTTGTTGGGTGGTCTTCGGCTGCGTCGACTGTTGTTGGGTGGCCTTCGGCTGCGCGGTTTGCGACGGCGCTGCCGGCGACTGTGCCCAGGCCGGCCCGATCGTCAGCAAGGCGATGGTCAACACACCCGAAATCTTTGCGCGCATGCACAAAACTCCCACTGGAGAGACGCACCCCGTCTCCTCAACAACCCCGGGTTGATCATCGCCAATAAAGAGCACCCACCATCTCTGTCAAGACGGCAGAAGCAACGCATCACGCTGCAAGGCCAAAATCCGATCACGGTAGATGGCGGCCTGCTCGAACTCCATGTTGGCGGCCGCCTCGCGCATGCGCTTTTCCAGGCGTTCCCGCTCGCGCATGAGTTCGAGTGGCGTCAGGGGTCGACGGGAGGTAGAGGGGTTTTCCGCCGCCTGTG
>PEAJ01000070.1 GCA_002753495.1 Magnetococcales bacterium HA3dbin3
CCATCTCACTCGCCACAAACAGCCTGGGATTGCACAAACCGCCGCCGCACCGCCGCCGCATCACCCCTCATCACGACAGGTATTGATCCCGAACAAGGCATAGGCCGGACAAAAATTGACCGCCCCAGTCAACAGCGGCACAAGACCAACCCAGCCCCAAACGGTCTGCGGCCCGACAAACACCAGGACAAGCAACACGATACCCACGGCGATACGCAACAGACGATCGATTCCACCAACGTTTTTCGGCATGGCCAACCTCCTTCACGACAGCTGGTTGTCCCCGCCCCCCGGCATATCTTTTTGCGTGCGCAAGGCCTACCGCGCCTTGTTCGATCCGGCAAGGGCAGGCTCCCACGCATCCACACCCTGAACCGCCTGCGCCGGAGCGGTGGCGACTGGCTTTACCGGCACCTGGTCGACAGCTGCCGCCGCCTTTTCGACCACTTGCGCCGGGACGGTGGCGACCGGCTTCACCTGTGCCTGATCGGTGGCCGCCGCCTTCTTGGCTTGCGGGGGGACCGCCGCCACCTTCTGACTGGAAGCGGCAAGCCTGCCATAGTGCTCGGATTTGGGCATGTTGATGGCAACACCATAACGGCCATGATGGAAAGTGTCGCTCAGGATGACGGCGGCATCGACCTGACGATCGTTGCTCGCCGCCCAGTCGAGAATCTCAAGCCCGTAACGCGCGTCCTTCTTCAACACCCCAAAACGACCGGCCATGAAACAGAGACCGACATAGGTCTTGGCCTTGCCACTGAGGGCGGACTCCTGATACCTGTCGCGCACCAGGCCGGCGGTGGCGCAGAGCTGATCCCACATCGGCTGCCAGCGGGAACCATACTGAACGGCACCCTCCCCCTCGGCGAGGAGCAGAATCAACCGGTTGAGCAGCCAATACTCCCCCTTGGCGGCGGCCTTGAACCAGAGATCGGCACCGGCGGCAACACTCTGACCACACCAGGCGTCGGGGCGGATGTAACAATCCCCCATGTCGATCATGGCATAGGTATCGTCCCGGAAAGAGGCTCCGAGCGAAGCCCTTTGATCACGTTTTTGCAGCCAGGCCTGATACTGTGCCTCGTCGGCGTGGGCGGTCATCACCGTGCCGAAAACGACCAGGACGGCGACAAGGAGAAGGGCGACGTTACGTATGCTCATGGTTCGATGCTCCCGACATCAGAATGAGGCGATGTTTGAACAAATCCCCGGCTTTCAAGTGAACCGCGCCCCCCTCCCTCATGGTGGCGCGGCGATACCACGCACGTCGCGACACACAGCGGACGCTCCTAGTGCCGAAAATGGCGCACGCCGGTAAAGAGCATGGCCATGTCCTGTTCGTTGGCGGCGGCGATCACCTCCTCGTCGCGCACCGACCCGCCGGGCTGGATCACCGCCCGTGCCCCGGCCGCCGCCGCCGCGTCAACCCCATCCCGGAAGGGGAAGAAGGCATCCGAGGCGAGCACCGTGCCGGCGATCGGGTTGTCATTCCGCCCGGCGTTGCTGGCGGCTTCCCTGGCCTTCCAGACCGCGATGCGCGAGGCGTCGACCCGGCTCATCTGCCCGGCCCCGACACCGACAGTGCAAAGCGCCTTGGCATAGACGATGGCATTGGATTTGACATGCTTGGCGATCTTCCAGGCAAAAAGCAGATCCTCCATTTCCGCGGGCGTCGGCGCACGCCGCGTCACCACCTTGAGGGCGGCGGGGTCGATCGGGGCGAGGTCGCGCTGCTGCACGAGCATGCCGCCGACCACCCGTTTCAAATCCAGGGCCCGCCCATCGATTGCCGCCGAGGCAAGATCCGGCGCTTGCAGCAGACGCAAATTTTTCTTCTCCGCCAGCACCCTGCGCGCCTCCGGGTCAAACCCCGGCGCAATCACTGCCTCGACGAAGGTGGTGGCAATCTCCCGCGCCAGGGCCTCATGCACCGGCCGGTTGAAAGCAAGAATGCCGCCAAAAGCAGAGATCGGGTCGGTATCGCGCGCCTTGCGGTAGGCGGCGAGCAGGTCGTCGTCACTGGCGACGCCGCACGGGTTGGTGTGCTTGACCACCACCGCGGTCGGAGCGGTGAACTCCTTGACCAGCTCGAAGGCGCCGTTGGCGTCGTTGATGTTGTTGAAGGAGAGCGGCTTGCCTTGCAGGGAGAGGGCGTTGGCAACCGAGGGTTCGGAGGTGTTCTCCTCGGTGTAAAAGGCGGCGCGCTGGTGCGGGTTCTCGCCGTAACGCATCTCCTGCACCTGGTGATATTGCAGGGTCAGGGTGGCGGGGAAGAGCTGCGCCACCCCCTGATCATCAAGCGCCGAGAGCCAGTTGGAGATGGCGGCATCGTAGGCGGCGGTGCGGGCAAACACCTTGCGCGCCAGGGTGGCGTTGGTTTTTTCGCTGACTGCACCGGCGTTTGCACGCATTTCGGCAAGGATCGGCGCATAGTCGGCCGGGTCGGTGACGACGGTGACGAACCGGTAATTTTTCGCCGCCGAACGCAGCATCGCCGGTCCGCCGATGTCAATGTTTTCGATCGCCACCTCCAGGGAACACCCCGGCCGGGCCACGGTCTTCTCGAACGGGTAGAGGTTGACCACCACCAGGTCGATCGCGACGATCCCCTGTTCATGCATCTGTCGTTGATGTTCGGGATTGTCGCGCAGCGCAAGCAGTCCGCCATGCACCTTGGGGTGCAGGGTCTTCACCCGGCCATCGAGCATCTCCGGAAAGCCGGTGTGGGCGGCGACATCGGTGACCGGGATCCCGGCCGCTTGCAGGGCGCGGGCGGTGCCGCCGGTGGAGAGGAGCTGCACGTTCATGTCGGCGAGCCCGCGACACAATTCGGTCAGGCCGGATTTGTCGGAGACGCTGATCAGGGCGCGGCGAATGACGGACATCGGCAACTCTCTCCAGCTTGAAGGATTCAGTCGGAAGGGGGCCACTATATCACCGCTTCCGCTCCATGACAGCGGCAAAAAAGCCATCCGTGCCATGCCGATGCGGTGCAAGCGCAAGAAAGGGGCCGGCAGTAGGCTCTCCCGCCACGCCGGCGGCGGCGAGCAGGGGCGCGGCCGCGCGCAGGTGAAAATCCGGCGTGGTGCGCAGAAAATAATCGACCACCGCCTGGTTTTCCGCCTCAAGGATCGAGCAGGTGGCGTAGATCAGGCGCCCGCCCGGTCGGATCAGCCGCGCCCCGGCGGCGAGCAGGGCGCTTTGACGCACGGTGAAGGTTGTGATCGCCTCCGGGGTGAGTCGCCATTTTTGTTCCGGGTGACGGCGCAGGGTGCCGCTGCCGGAACAGGGGACATCGAGCAGCACGCGATCGGCCTTGCCGGTCAGGGAGCGCAGCTGGCTATCCCCTTCGTGGCGGATGACGAGCGGGCGGATCGCGCGCAGACCGGCGCGACGCTGGCGTGGCCGCAGGCCGGCGAGGCGCCTGGCGTCGGTGTCGGTGGCGATGATGCGGCCGCGATCGCCCATGAGCTGCGCCAGATGCAGGGTTTTGCCGCCGCCGCCGGCGCAGAGGTCGACGACGGTCTGCCCCGGCTCTGGCGCGACGAGCAGGGCGATCAACTGGCTCCCTTCGTCCTGCACCTCGATCCAGCCGCGGCGGTAGGCTGCGAGCGTGCCGAGCGGCAGGCGTTGGCTCAGGCGCAGACCGACCGGCGACAGAAGGGTGGGGAGCGTCTCCACCCCGGCGGCATGCAAGGCGGCACGACAGGCGGCGCGGTCGCCCAGGCGCGGGTTGACGCGCAGGTCGAGTGTTGCCTCCCGGTTGAGCGCGGTGGCAAGCTCCTCTGCCTCCTCCGCGCCATGTGATGTGACGAGCATGGTCCACAGCCAATCCGGCAGGGAGTGGCGCACGGCAGGGGGTTGATCGATGGCAGCGGCGGGGCTGGGCAGGGGTGGGGTGGTGATGCCGCCCTCCCCGCGCACCCGTTCCGCGGACCAGCCGAACAGGTGAATCAGGGCAGTGGCAATAAGTTGACTGGGGGTGGCGGTCAGCGCCGGGTCCAGGTGTCGTCGATGGCGCAGCACGCCATGCACCAGATCGCCGATCAGGGTGCGTTCTTGCGGCCCCAGGTTGGCCTGGGCGCGCAGGTGGCGTGTCAGTGAAGGGGTGGTAGGGCGGTTGGGGTCGAGGATTTGTTCCAGGTGATCGATGGCCAGGCGGATGTTATGCGCTTGATGTGGGATCATGTTTTATGGAACAGCCTCATGACCGGGACTCCTGCCGCTTGCGGCGCGTGGGGATCATCGGGAACAGGGCGAGAATCTCCAGCGCCAGCTCCTTGCGCGATTTGTTTTCGATATCGACGATCCGATCAGCAGCGCGTTCGTAGAAGGGGAGACGACGCTGCATCATCTCCAGAAGGGATTCCCGCGCAGCCAAAGCCGGGCGGTTGGCATCACCCTGCACCTTTTCCAGCAGACGGTGGATCTCTCCGCGCAGCCAGACGATCTGTCCTTTCTGTCTGAGCAGGTCGATCTTGTCGTGGGCATAGATCTCCTCGCCGGTGTTGCCGATGTCAACGACCACGCCGCCACCGCAATCGATGATGACCTGGTCCATCTTCGCCACCTTCACCACCACCTCCCGCTCGAGACGGCGAAACGCCCGCCAATTGCCACCGTTGCGGGCAAGAATGTGCGGAATGGCGAGCCCGCCCTGTTCGTAGGAGATGAGCAGGTCGGTCGACAACACCGGCCGGCGGGTGAGGGCGGAGAGCCTGCGCGATACGCTCGACTTGCCGGCCCCGCGCATGCCGATCAGGACGATGTTCACGGCGTGGGTCCCTTCCTTTTCCTGCAACTCCAAGTGATAATTCCAATTCCATATCAAAGCGGCAACTTCGTTGGCTGCCTTGCTCGCTCCTCGCCGTACCAAATACGTACTGTCTTGTCGCTCGCTCGTTGCCGCCTCGTTGCCATCTTGATCTGGAATTGGAATAATTTCGCCCCTGGAAGAGTCCGCCTGTCCCTGGTGCATGACCGCGCGTGCGATGGAACCGATCTGGATCATCCTGCTGCTGGTGGGCGGCCTGTTCGTGATGGCCCTGCGCGCCGACCTGCGTACCGGTTGGTCGCGGCGGGCGCGCGGCCCGGGCGGTCGCAAGGAGTCCGACTTCAAGTGTCTGAAAGGCAACTGCCGTGACGGCTACGGCGAGGCGCTCTTTGCCAACGGCAACCGCTACCAGGGGTACTATCGGCGTGGTCGCAAGGAAGGGCAAGGGAGTTTCATCTGGCGCGATGGTCGCCGCTACACCGGCGCGTGGAAGGATGGCCGCATGCACGGCAAGGGGGTGATGACCTTTCCCCTGGGCGGTCGCTACGAGGGAGAGTTCGTTCGCGATCGCAAGGAGGGGCAGGGGTGCTACACCTGGCCCAACGGCGGCATCTACCGGGGAGGCTTCGCCAACGACAAACGCAACGGCATGGGAACCTACACCACCCCCGACGGTAAAACGGTGCGCTGCCTGTGGCGAGACGACCAGCCCGGGGGCTGAAAATCAAGAGATGGATCGGACCACCCCGATCGACCACAAACACCACCCCTGTCACGATGAGAGCCATGATCGTCAGTTTCCCGTTTGCATACTCCGACCGTCGCGCGGTTGCCCGGCGATGGTTTTGGATCTTGTTGCCGGTTCTGTTTTCGGCCGACCTGTTTCTTTCCGGCTGCGCCTCGGACAAGACGATGAGCATGCGCGTCCTGGTGATGAGCGGTCGCTACACCCAGGCGGCGGCCTACTTCGAGGAGAACCTCGACATCGAGAGCGTCGACCACGCCACCCTGCAGGATCTTTGTCGCTCCTACTACGAAATGAAACGCTACGAGGCGTTTCAGCGTTGTTCCGACCGCTATCTGGAGCGGGTGCGCGCGCAGGGGGGCGATGATGTCTTCTTCCTTGCCCAGGACGGGACCCCCACCAGCCGCGAGCTTATGGCGCCGGTGCTGACCTGGCGCGCCCTGGTGGGGTTGGAGATTGGCGACTATCCACAGGCGCTGGTTTATGCGCAGGAGATTCTCAACCTCCTGCAACGTGAACCGCAAACCACCGATCGCGATCGCTGGCTGGCCCAGGCCGAGCGCGTGGCAGGGCTGGCCGCGGCCTTGCAAGGGCATCGTGGCGAGGCGCAGATGCATCTGAAAAGACTGGAAAATCTCATTCCAGTGCAGACCACCCCCGGTTTGCGAGCCGCCTTTCACACCGCCTCGATTCAAATCGGCATGGCCCTGAAGGATTACCTCCAGGTGCGGCAGGCGATCGAGGAGTACGACCGCGTCAACACAATCGAGGTGTTGATGATGGCCGCCTCCTGGGTCAACCCCCTGCAGGGGGCGATCAATGCCCTGTCGGAACTTGGGCGTCGCGATGCCGAGGAGCGGAGCGGTGCCTGGCTTGTCGCCCTGCCGCGACGTTTCATGCACGCCCGCGCCTGTCTGGAGACCGCCGACCTCGATTGTGCCCGCAAGGCGTTTGATGCCCTGCTCCTCGACACCCGCCTGCCGATCCTCGATGACCTCTACTGGATGACCCTCTACGATCGCGGACGCATCGCCGTGCGCGACGGTCATCCGGAGCAGGCGATCGGCTGGTGGGAGCGCGCAATCGCGGCGATGGAGGCCGAGCCGGTGCCCTTTCACGGTTCGGTCGCCGAAACCGGGGTCACCGGGGATCGTCAGGAGGTCTACCGGCAATTCATCGCCCTTTTGTATCAGCAGGGGGCGTTTGCCCAGGCCTTTGCCGTGGCCGAGCGCGCCAAGGCCCTGGGCATGACCGACCTGCTTGCCCGCTCCACCTCCTTGCGTGGTGTGCGTCCGAACCGTTCGCCCCAGGTCAAGCGCCTGCTTGCCACCCTGGCCGAGGTCAACGACCAGATCAGCCGGCGCGATGGCCGCCGCACCGCCGCCGACCGGGAAAGATTGCACAAAAATCGCACGGAACTCCTCGAAAGATTGAGCGAACTTGATTACTCCCTGGCGGCCAATCTTGGCGCCAGACCCCTGACCCTGGCCCGCATCCAGGAGCAACTCCCGCGCGATGAAACCCTGGTGGCCTATCACCAGTACGCCTCCGGGCATTTTTTGGCCTTCGTTGTCAGTCGCACCGAGTTCCACTGCATCAATCTGCCCGACGTGCGCCCCGAGAGTGGCATCACCGCCCTGCGTCAGGCGCTGAAAACCCCGGATGGCGATCGTTGGCGGCAGCCGGCGCAAACCCTCTATCGCAAGCTTTGGGCGCCGCTGCAAGATCAGGTCAAGACCGGCAAGGTGACGATCGTGCCGCACGGTTCGTTGTTTTATCTGCCCTTTGCCGTTCTGCTCGACGACAGCAATGTCGGGTTGATCGATCGTTACGATTTGCGCCTGTTGCCCAGCGCCAATGCCAGCGCCTATTTCCCGCTGGAGAAGCGTGGCAAGGAGGGGCGTTTTGTGGCGATCGGCGATCCGAAGCGACCGTCCGAGGAGAAATGGTCCCCCATGCCCATGGCACGCGACGAGGCCCTGGCCATTGCCGTGGTGGTGGCGATGTCCGACGAACACCTCCAGGCGCAGGTTTTTCTTGGCGATCTGGCGACCAGGGGCACCCTGAAGGGGCTGGAGGAGGGGTATCGCTACATGCATCTGGCCGCCCCTTTAAGCCTGCGGCCGACCCGTCCCCTTGATTCGGCGATCCTGTTCACCCCCGAGCCAGGCGGCGATGGTCGCCTGACCGTCAGGGAGATGTACGACCTTGGTCGCGATGCCGCCCTGTTGACGCTCTCCGCCACCGAGCTGCCCTTTGCCGGTGGCGACAGCGGCGAGGCGGTTCCCGCCCTGATGCACGGCCTTCTTTTTGGCTTCGGCAATAGTGCCTTGTTTGGTTTGTGGCGCCTGGATGCTGAAGGGTCGTTGTTGTTCATCCGCCGCTATTTCCAGTTTTTCCGAGAGGATGGCGACAAGCGGGCGGCGTTGCGTCATGCGCAGATCGCCCTGCGTCACGAGGAGCGTGCCCATCCGCACTACTGGGCCGGTTTTCAGTTGATTGGTCTGCCCTGACGGGCGTCGTTGCGGGCCTTCCCGCGGCTGTTTTGGGAAATGGCCTGATTTTTGCGCACGCGTGGCCATGGCCAGGGATGGCCTTGCGAGTCATTCCAATTTGCATTCGACGCGAAAACGAGGCGGCGAGGAGGAGGCGACGAGATAGTACGTGTTGGTACGGCGAGGAGCCGACGACGAAGCCAACGAAGTTATCGCTATGAATGCAAATTGGAATCAGTCGCGCCGGGGCGGTGGATCTTCCCGCCCCCGGCACCCTCTCGACCCCACCTGGAACGTGGAGATGAACCTGACTTTCGTTGACAAGCTGCGCCGTTACCGGACGTTGCCGCTGTTGTTGCTGCTCTTGCTGGCGAGCGGCTGCGCGAGTGTTCCTTCCGCGCCGTCGTCGCCGCCGCCGCGTGCCACGGCGAAGAAGAACATCCACGATGCCTGCGCCCTGCTCACCGATCACGATGATTGGCGACGCAGCCTGGAGGCCTCCGCCGGCAAGTGGGGTGTTCCCGTGCATGTGCAGCTGGCGATCATCTATCAGGAGTCGAAGTTCGAGAAGAACGCCCGGCCGCCGCGGGGCAAAGCGCTGTGGTACGTTCCCTGGTCGCACACCACGTCCGCTTATGGCTACGCACAGGCCCTGGATGGCACCTGGGAGTGGTACCAGAACCAGACCGGCCACCACCACGCCTATCGCGACGACTTTGATGACGCCGTCGACTTCATTGGCTGGTATTGCAGCAAGAGCAGTGAACAGCTCGGCATCGCCAAATCGGACGCCTACAACCAGTACCTCGCCTATCACGAGGGACACAACGGCTACGCCAAGAAAAGCTGGCAGAAAAAGCCCTGGCTGGTGCGCGTCGCCGAACGGGTACGCCGCCACGCCGAACGCTACCGCGAACAGATGCTCAACTGCCGCTCCAGCGGGGGCGGGGGCAAGAAGAGCTGGTGGAACTTCATGTAGCTGGTGGGGTCGGGCCGTGACCCGGGAAAGCTGACGCCAATCCCGAATCAGGACGGCGACAAGGTGGCAATGCGCACGGCGGGACGGGAGGCGTCACCGCGAAAGGAAGCCTTCGCCGTCCAGGGCTTGCCGCAGTGGGCTGTCGTCAACGGTGATCTCCAGGGCAGAGCTGGACGTCAGTAGGGGATCTCGCCGGTGCGGCGCAGGCGCTCGTAGGGGGACTCGGGGCGCGGCTCGTCGGGAGAATAAATTCTGACTCCGGTCAGATCCTCCTTCTTGAAGTAGCCAGCACTCGGGTTCTTGCAAATTTCATCGGCCATCTTATGAAACCGCTGAACGGCGGCCATCTGTTCTTCCGTGATGTCTGGCGCATATTGGGGGTCCATCTCACACCTCCTCAAGGAGAATTTCAACCCTACCATCAGATCTCGGAGTTACCGAGATGATTTTGAACTCCTTGCCCGGAGTATACAACACCTCGCGCTGTTTCGGGTAACGCGAAAAAAACTCGATGTGCTTTCCGGTCTTCGACTCAATGAAAAACATGTATTTGCCTTCAAAATTGCTCATCCCGATAGCCGTACTCATAAACGCGGGATCGCTATAGATTTCTCCGGGGATAAGCCTTCTCACCACCTCCGGTGGCAGGTTGGTCACGCGGGAGACGGGACCGGCATGGTCAGGCAACTTGGCGAGGCCAGCCTTGATCGTTTCGATATAGGAGGCCAGCCTTTCCCGTTCGGCGTCGCTGCCGGTGCGCAAGGCGTGGTTGAGGATCTCGTAATCGTTTTCCCCCGCCGGCCTGGTGTGGATGGTGTAGCCATGCAGCGCCGCCACCTCGCAGTCGGAGAGGGCGGCAAGCGTTTCTGCCGCCACGCCAGCCGCCTGCGCCGCTGCCCGGCCTTCCACGGCAAAGGCCTGCACCTGCTCGGGACCGAGCAGGCGGATGAAGTCGAGTTCGTGGCGTGGGGTGGTCATCCCTTCCCTTGATACCCGATCCTGCTCAACGAGTTCCTGCCCGAACGCTGGCAACGCCGCCTGCTCGCCGGCGAGCAGCGGCCAACAACAACTGCAACGGGCACGCGCGTATCTGGGGAGGGTTGCTGCCATCGCCTGATGCCAATTCCAGATCAGGTGTCTGTTTTGTCGGTCGCTGCGTTCGCCCCCTGCCATCCCAGACCAGAAGTGGCGCCCTTGCCAATCGACACGTCACCGCCTTTGTCAGGTCAGCAACATGCGCGGCGCGTCAGCCAGCGCAAGCATCAATGGGTCGGTGCTGAGAGGTGATCTCCAGGGCGGAGTCGGACGTCAGTAGGGGATCCTGCCGGTACGGCGCAGACGTTCGTATGAAGATTCCGGGAGCTTCGTCCCTGGGGGACCACACTTGACCCCATCCCCGGCGTGTGGGTCGTCTTTGAAGTAGCGGGTCGGGGAATGCCCATTCCGCTTGGCAATCATTTCCTCCGCGAGCTTAGAGAACCTCGCAACCATCGCCTTCTCTTCCTCCGTGATATCCGGCGCGTACTGGGGCACGCCCATGTCACACCTCCTTCAAGACGACCTCAACCATGCCGTTCGCCATTGGGGTTACCGAAACGATCTTGAACTCCTCGCCCGGAGTATACAACACTTCCCGCTGCTCGGGGTAACGCGAAAAGAACTCGATGCGCTTGCCGCTCTTTGACTCGATAAAAAACATGTACTTGCCCTTAAAGTCACTCAAGCCGGCGGCGGTGCTCATGAAGGCGTCGTCGTGGTAGGGACCGCCTGGGGTCAGGGTTTTCACGACTTCTGGCGGCAGGTTGGTGACACGAGAAACGGGGCCCTCGTAGTCGGGAAGCTTGGCCAGTCCCGCCTTGATCGTTTCGATGTAGGGGGCCAGCCTTTCCTGTTCGGCGTCGCTGCCAGTGCGCAAGGCGTTGTTGAGGATTTCATAGGCATTCTGCCCGGCCGGCTTCGAGTGGTCGGTGTAACCATGCAGCGCCGCCACCTCGCAGTCGGAGAGGGCGGCAAGCGTTTCTGCCGCCACGCCAGCCGCCTGCGCCGCTGCCCGGCCTTCCACGGCAAAGGCCTGCACCTGCTCGGGACCGAGCAGGCGGATGAAGTCGAGTTCGTGGCGTGGGGTGGTCATCCCTTCCCTTGATACCCGATCCTGCTCAACGAGTTCCTGCCCGAACGCTGGCAACGCCGCCTGCTCGCCGGCGAGCAGCGGCCAACAACAACTGCAACGGGCACGCGCGTATCTGGGGAGGGTTGCTGCCATCGCCTGATGCCAATTCCAGATCAGGTGTCTGTTTTGTCGGTCGCTGCGTTCGCCCCCTGCCATCCCAGACCAGAAGTGGCGCCCTTGCCAATCGACACGTCACCGCCTTTGTCAGGTCAGCAACATGCGCGGCGCGTCAGCCAGCGCAAGCATCAATGGGTCGGTGCTGAGAGGTGATCTCCAGGGCAGAGCTGGACGTCAGTAGGGGATCTCGCCGGTGCGGCGCATCTGGTCGTAGAGGGATTCCGGGCGCGGTTCGCTTGGGTCCCAAATCACCACCCCGTCTCCGGCGTGCGGGTCATCCCTGAAGTATCGGGTCGGGGGATGCCCATCCCGCTTGGCGATCATTTCCCTTGCAAGCTTTTCATGTTCACGGATGGTGGCCATCTGTTCCTCGGTCAACCCCGGGGCATAACCGAATTTCATGTCACACCTCCTCAAGCTCAACCAGGACCATGCCTTTTTCCCCTTCCCTCACGGAGATAATTTTGAACTCCTTGCCCGGAGTATACAACACTTCCCGCTG
The DNA here is from genome assembly GCA_002753495.1 of Magnetococcales bacterium HA3dbin3. Taxonomy (GTDB): domain Bacteria; phylum Pseudomonadota; class Magnetococcia; order Magnetococcales; family DC0425bin3; genus HA3dbin3. The sequence goes on from PEAJ01000070.1 coordinate 11,786, forward strand.
TTTCGGGTAACGCGAAAAGAACTCGATGCGCTTGCCGCTCTTCGACTCGATGAAAAACATATACTTACCTTTAAAGTCGCTCAAGCCGGCGGCGGTGCTCATGAACGCCTTATCGCTATACTCTTTTCCAGGGATAAGCTTTTTCACCACCTCCACCGGCAGGTCGGTCACGCGAGAAACCGGGCCTTCGTAGTTGGGCAACTTAGCCAGCCCGGATTTGATGGTTTCGATGTAGGGGGAAAAAGTGGCCAGTTCCTTTTTCTCCTCCTTGCGCAAGGCACTGTTGAGGATCTCATAGGCATTTTCCCCCGCCGGCTTCGAGTGGTCGGTGTAACCATGCAGCGCCGCCACCTCGCAGTCGGAGAGGGCGGCGAGCGTTTCCGACGCCACGCCAGCCGCCTGCGCCGCTGCCCGGCCTTCCACGGCAAAGGCCTGCACCTGCTCGGGACCGAGCAGGCGGATGAAGTCGA
>PEAJ01000071.1 GCA_002753495.1 Magnetococcales bacterium HA3dbin3
TGCCTGGGGGGGATTTAGCAATGGCGTCATCGATTCCAGGGCGTACCAGCGTGTCCTTGCCCAGTTGGCGAAAAAGGAACCGCCCCCTCAGGACACCCTCCTGGGCGGCGACATCATGATCCATGGCTCCGAGGATCAGATCAGCAACTGGACCGAAGGGTGTATCGCCCTGTCCGACAGGGATATCAAAACCTTGGCCCCCTATATCACCCCGGGAACCTGGGTGGAGATTCGACCCTGAGAGGCTGTTTGAAAACACCGTCCTGCTTGCCGCGGCTTCGTCAGATCGGTGCTCGATTGCTCATGGTCAACATCGTACACTGCGCATCTGCTAAGCCGCTCTTCCTCGCCTTAGGCAGCGCAATCCGGCGTTTTCAAACAGCCTCTGAGTTCTCCGCGCATGCTCTCTTTCTTTTTCTCCGAGGGATTGCCTTGAAACACCCTCTTGCCTGTCGCGGCTGCGTCAGACCGACGCCTGACCACCGACGATCGACACCGGGTGCCGCCACACCCTGCGCCTGTTGGCCATGGAACTGACCGGCACCACCGCCCTGATCACCGGCGCCGGGCGGCGTCTCGGCGCGGCGTGCGCCCTGGCTCTGGCCCGGGTCGGGGTGCGGATTGTGCTCCACCATGGCACCAGCGCGGCGGATGCGCGGGTCGTCAGCGAGGAGATCCAACGACTGGGCGGCACGGCCCTGCCCCTTGCCGCCGACCTCGCCGATCCGGAACAGGTCGCGACCCTGCTGCCGCGCGCGATCACCCTGACCGGAGGCATCGACATCCTGATCAACAATGCCGCCATCTTCATCCCGGGCGGCCTCCGCGATACCGACTCTGAATCCTGGCAGCGGCACCTGGCGATCAATCTCACCGCGCCATTTTTGCTCATGCAGGCCTTTGCCCGGCAGCCGCACCTGCAACCAAATGGCGACACGCGGGTGCGTGGCAAGGTGGTCAACCTTCTCGATCAGCGCATTGATCGTCCGCGACCGGGGCATGTGGCCTACACCGCCGCCAAGAGTGCACTCTGGAGCCTCACCCGGATGGCGGCACTTGAGCTGGCGCCGGCGATTCAGGTCAATGCCATCGCCCCCGGGCCGATTCTTCCGGCCGCCGATGCGCCACTTGAGCAATTTCAACGCATTGCCGCGGCAACGCCGGCCGGCTGCCCGGGAAGTCCAGAGGCGATTGTCGATGCCCTGCTCTTCCTGTTGCGGCATGACTACATCACCGGCGACAAGGTGTGCGTCGATGGCGGGGAGCATTTGCTGTAATTCCTACAAAAATATGCCATAGTAGACTTGTTCATGATGTAAGAGAAAAATTTGTTTGATTTGAGGCAAAAAATGTCGAAAATATTCGTGTGTCCTCGATAGGTCGCGCCCCGTGATCGTGGGGCGTCGGTCTGGCGCGGGTGGCCACGTTTTTGCGAGTTGGGAAGGTGTCCCTCTCCGTCAGTGGCGAGGGGAGGGAGTGGTGGAAAGTTGAGATCGGCCACACGAAGGGGTTTTCTACGTCAGGTTTGAGGGGAGAGTCGAGTTTTTTGCGTGTGATCACCTCCCGCGCTGTGCATAGAACTACGAAGGACGATATCCCATGCCTCTGAACGCGAACATAAAAAGATACTTGGCAAATATCCGGGCGGCGAGGGCGGATAAGGATGCTCATAGCGGCTTCGGGCAGATGGTTGCCAAGGCTTGGGAGTGGCAGAGTCGGAAAGAGTTGATTGTCGAGTCGGAGTCGGGTGGTGTTGGCAGGGGGTATGTCTGCCAAGGTAGGGGGATCAGCGCGGAAAAAGCTGATCAGCGTACAATGAAGCGCATCAAAGGCTGGTAGCGGCCGTCCTTTTCGACGTTCCCTGCTTTCTCGTCGGCAAGATCTGGCGATGACCCGTGGTCATGGTCGCGTTGGTTTTTTTGCCTTTTTTACTGACATGGTCACCGGATAGCAGTGATGGAAACCTGTAACCACCAATCCCCTGAGGATTTTGATTCTCCCGTCGATACTGAGTCTCTCCTAAATAAAGAGGGAGTCATCATTCGCTTACAAGATCCAGGTGTTCAAGGTGCTCTTGCCGAGTTTCTTGTCTGCTACTGGGCCGAGTTTTACGATGTTTATGTCAGTGTGATGACCCAGAATGATGGAGTGCGCCCGGAACAAGTTACAAACGAGATGTTCTCGGCCCTTCACCATCTCGCTCGTGGTTTAGCCATACCCGATTCAGCCCCCATCGACGAAATTGTGAAGGCGCGTGTGTCCCACATCAAGCGCGCCACCCTGGACTCCTTCAAAATTGCGGTCAACTCCGCCCTGGAGGAGGAAGAGGCGATGGAAACGCAGTTGGATTACGTCATAGGTAGCGATGAACTCTCCAGATCGCCAGAGTACGAGAGACTCTGGGGCAGGCTCCGGCGTGTTAAAGGAGCCAAGCGTGAGGCTCGTGTTGCCTACGAGGCCGCCAAACGCGAAGAGGCACGAGGCCACTTTCCGCAGGCGATCGTGCGCTATCAAGAAGCGCTGGAGCGTGGTTTGGAAATGAATGACATTGTTAGAGAGTTTCGAGATAACTCCCACGTGACCGCAGCACTGATCAGGGAAGGAAAACGCCTTAAGGAGCGCGATGAAGATAAAAAGGAAAGAAGTAAGGGGAACTGGAATTTGGTATGGGCAACCATCGTAGGTGCCGTGCTGATGGCCGTGGCCACGTTCCTTTCAGGTTACCTGCCGTCAAAAAATCCAGCTCCTCCACCAGCAATCCAGCAACCGATCTCCCCTCCAGCAGGAACCCCGCCGGCCGCTTCGCCCCAATCGCCTCCCGTCGCCCCCACCCCCTCTCCCTGACCCCCACCGCGCCCATGGGCGCCCGTTGGTATGAGGGGGCGTCGGAAAAATCAGCTTGAAAAGGCGCGGGTTGTCTGTTCTCCTGTCCGGGTTTTGGTGTTTTTCCGTCCCACCCCGGCGAAACGGACGACGATCATGGCGCGACTCCTTGCCGCTCTCCTCCTGGCCCTGCTGCTGCCGCTGTGCGTTGGTCACGTCGAAGGGGCACCACCCCTGACCCCGGAGCGGGTGCCGGAACCTCTGAAACCCTGGGTCAGCTGGGTCCTCCACGACCACGACGACCTCGTCTGCCCCATCGTGCACAACGACGCCAAACGCCGCTTCTGCACCTGGCCCTCCCGCCTCGTCCTCGAACTGGAAAACAACGCCGGCCGCTTCAGCCAGGAGTGGCAGATCGTCAACGAGACCTGGGTCCCGGTGCCGGGGGGGGGACAAGGCGGCGCGTGGCCGGATGCGGTGCAGGTCGATGGCAAGCCGGCGGCGGTTACCACGCGCGAGGGCAAACCCGGCGTCACCCTCGGTACGGGAACCCATCGCGTCACCGGCACCCTGAACTGGAAGGAGCTGCCGGAGTCGTTGTTCATCGCGCCAGCCTCGGGTTTGGTCGACCTTATCATCAACGGCAAGGCGGTCCCCTACCCCAATCTCGATCGCCAGGGGCAGCTCTGGCTGCACCCGAAACGTGCCGATGCGCGCGTCGAGGATCACCTGGAGGTGGTGGCCAACCGGTTGATCAAGGATGGCGTGCCGGTGACGATCGAAACCCGCCTCTCGCTGCGCGTCGCCGGCAAGAATCGTGACCTCTTTCTTACCCCGCCCCTGGAGGGGTTGATCCCCCTGCGTCTGACCTCGCCGCTGCCGGCGCGCCTGGAGAGCGATGGCCGCCTGCGCGTCCAGGCGCGGCCGGGCAACTGGGAGGTGACCCTGGAACAACGCAGTCCTGCCCCGGTGGCCAGCCTGGAGCTGCCGAAGACGGTCATCGCCCCCTGGCCGGAGGAGGAGCTGTGGGCGTTTCAGGCCGATCCGGCGCTGCGCCTGGTCAGTCTCACCGGTGCCGAGAGCGTCGATCCCCAGCAGACCCTTTTGCCGAAACCCTGGCATGGCTACCCGACCTACCTCATGCACCCGGGCGGTCGTCTCACCTTTGTCGAAAAGCGACGCGGCAACCCGGAAGCTGACCCCGACCGCCTGACCCTCCATCGCACCCTGTGGCTTGATTTCGACGGTGGCGGCTTTGCCTTTCAGGATCGTCTGCGCGGCAACTTAAGCCGCTCCTGGCGATTGGAGATGAACCCGCCGATCGAACCTGGTCGGGTGGAGGTCAACGGCGGCGCGGTGTTGATCACCCGCCTGCCCGCCGCCGAACGCAGCGGCGTCGAGGTGCGCAAGGGCAACCTTGACCTGATCGCCGAGGGACGCCTGGCCAACAGCGGCGGTGTGCTGCCCGCGGTTGGTTGGGAGCAGGATGTGCAATCCCTGACCGCGCTCCTGCATCTGCCACCGGGGTGGCGTCTGTTTCATGCCGCCGGCGTCGATCTGGCGCAACAAACCTGGATCAGCCGCTGGACCCTGCTCGATCTCTTCCTGACCCTGATTCTCGCCATGGCCGCGCACAAGCTGTGGGGTCCGGCGTGGGGGGCGGTGACGCTTCTGACCCTGACCCTGGTCTATCACGAGGAGCGCGACCTGGTCTGGCCCCTCGCCAGCTTGATGGCGACGGTGGCGCTGCTGCGCGTGATGCCGGCGATTCACGCCGTGCAGCGGGCAGTTGCCCTCTGGCGCAACGCCAGTTTGCTGGTTCTGGTCTTGATGGCGTTGCCGTTTCTTGTCGCCCAGGCGCAGCATGCCCTCTATCCCCAGCTTGATACCACCAGCGGCGCCGGTTTTGTGCGCGGCATGGAGGTGGGGCATCAGGCGAAGGGGACCAATCAGGTCTCCGAGGCCTACGCGCCGGATGCGTACACGGCGGAAGAGGGGGCCCCTCCGGCCGCTTCCACCGACGCCAGGGATGCGCTGAAGGAACCACCCGCCCCGGCTGCCCCCGCCGAGGCCAAGGTGATGGCAAAAAAGCGTGACGTTGCCCGCGCCCAGGCAACAAATGCCGCGCTGGCGGCGCCATCACCGACAATTGCCGGCAAACCCGCCGGCACCGGCGGCAGCAGCGGTGGATCACGCCCGCTGGCCGCCAACGATCCCAACGCCCGCATCCAAACCGGACAGGGCATCCCCCTCTGGCAATGGCACTCGGTTGCCCTGCGTTGGAACGGGCCGGTTTTGCGCGCACAGCAACTTCACCTCTACCTGATGCCGCCGCTGGTCAATCGTGCGCTGAACGTCCTGCGCATCGTCTTGCTGCTCGCCCTGTTGGCGCGGGTGGTGACGAGTGCGCTCTCCCTCAAGCGGCCGTGGTCCTTCCCTGGTGGACAGCCAGGGCCGATTGCGGCGGCGCTTGCGCTTTTTTTGCTCGGGCAGCTTCTTGTCGGTTCCGCCACCCCGGCGCGCGCGGAAGGCATCACGCCGGAGCTCCTGCAAACCCTGGAAAATCGTCTCACCGCCCCCCCGACCTGTTTGCCCGCCTGTGCTGATTTACCGCGCATGAACCTGGAGGTCGGCGCCGATGTGGTGCGCCTGCTGCTCGAGGTTCACGCCGAACAGACGGTCGCCATCCCCCTGCCTGGCAACACCAATCCCCAAACCAACGCCTGGCGCCCGAGCGGCATCACCCTCGATGGCGGGGCGGCCACCCATCTGCAACGTGATCCGCAAGGCACCCTCTGGATCCGCGTGCCGCCGGGAGTCCATCAAATTTTCCTCGAAGGGGCGCCGCCACCCCAGGAGGCGGTGCAGATCCCTTTGCCCCTGCCGCCGCATCGGGTGACGCTGGTGCGGGCGATCGGGTGGCAGGTGGAGGGGATCCTTGACCATGGGGGGGTCAACTCCGCCTTGCAGCTGCGTCGCCTGCACACCCGCGGCGATCCCGACGCACCGATCGCCCCGGAACCCCTTCCCCCCTTCGTGCAGCTCGAACGCCACTTGATCCTCGATCTGCAGTGGCGGGTCGAAACGCGCGTTAAGCGCCTCACCCCGACCGGTTCCGCCCTGCTGCTGGAGATCCCCCTGCTTGCCGGCGAATCGGTTACCTCCGCCAATCCGCCGGTCACCGCCGGTCGGGTGAAAATTCACCTGCGGCCGGAGCAGAACGAGCTGACCTGGAACTCGATCCTGGAGTCGGCCCCGACCCTCACCCTGAAGGCGGCGGAAGGGACGCAATGGGTTGAGCTCTGGCATCTCGATGTCAGTCCGGTGTGGCATGTGACGCATGCGGGGATCCCGGTGATTCGCCATCAGGACAGCACCGGGCAGCGGCAGCCGGAGTGGCGTCCCTGGCCGGGGGAGACGGTGACGTTGCAGATGACGCGTCCCGAGGGAGCAGCGGGGCCAACCTTGACCCTGGAGAAGAGCGATCTCAGCGTCACCCCGGGCATGCACGCCACCGATGTCCAGCTCACCTTGCACCTGCGCAGCAGTCAGGGTGGTCAGCATGCCATCCGCCTGCCACCAGGGGCGGAGCTGCTTTCGGCGCACATTCAGGGGCGCGAGGAGCCGATCCGCCAGGATGGTCAGACCCTCTTTCTGCCGATCGTTCCCGGACAGCAGGTGATGCGTCTCGATTGGCGGCAACCGGAGGGCATCGGCCGATCTTTCACCACGCCCCAGGTTGACCTTGGCCTGCCCGGGGTCAATGCCACCGTGCAGCTGCACATCGCCCCGAGTCGTTGGTTGTTCTGGGTTTCCGGTCCGGCGTTGGGGCCGGCGATCCTTTACTGGGGGGTTCTGATCACCCTGCTTGTTCTCGCCCCGATCCTCGGGCGTCTCCCCTGGACCCCGCTTAAGACGTGGCACTGGGTGGTGTTTGGCCTTGGTGTCAGCACGATGCCCCTCCTCGATGCCCCCCTGGTCCTTTTTGCCTGGTTTCTTCTCCTCGGCTGGCGACGCCAGACCGCCGCGTCCATGACGCACTGGCGGTTCAATCTGCGTCAGATTCTTCTGGTCGTCTGGAGCTTTGTCGCGATCAGCGCCCTGCTCAACATTGTCACCTACGGGTTGCTCTCCGGCCTTCCGCACATGAAGGTGATGGGCAATCTGTCCAGCATCGATCATCTGCGCTGGTTCCAGGATCGCACCGGGCCGATCCTGCCACAGGGGCATGTGATCTCCCTGTCGCTGTTCGGTTATCGACTGGCGATGCTCTTGTGGGCGATCTGGCTGGCGGCGGCAACGTTGGGGTGGATCCGCTGGGGTTGGGGATGTTTCACGCACGGTGGGTTGTGGCAGGAGTGGCGCGCAGCAAAAATGGCAAAATATGCGCCCCCGGCGACACCCCCCCCGGATGCGCCCGGCACACCCGGGGCATGATGTGACATCAATTTTGGCATCAAGCTTTTGAAAATCTGCAATCCGCCCGACGATTTTTGCCGGGGAGCGCAAAAATCGTCGGGCAATGGATGGCCGCCCCTTGAGGGCGCATGGCGTGAAAAGCATGCGACATGCGCCTGGAGAAAGGGGGGCGGAAAAGACAAAAAACCTCGGGGCTTTGCCCCGAACCCCACTGGGGCGCTGCCCCAGACCTAAGCCGGGGGGCAGGCAGAGCCTCCCCCCGGACCCCCCAACCCCTTTTAAAAATTAAAAGCAGTTTCGTTGGGGCTTTCGCCTCAAACCCCGCCAATGAGCTTGCCTCGCCATGACCATAACAAATCCTTCCCCACTCCCGCCGACCCGGGAAACCTTCCGCATCGAAGGGCTCTCCTGTGCCGGTTGCGTTCGTCGCACCGAAACCGCCCTGCGCGCGGTGGCCGGGGTGATCGAGGCCAACGTCAACCTCGCCGAAAGTTCGGCAACCCTTACCTATCAAACCCCGACCGCCACCTACGGCACCCTGGGACAGGCGGTGGCACGTTGTGGATTTCGCCTGGTGCGGCTGGAAGAGGAGGTCGATCCGGTTGCGCAACTTGAACAGGAACAACAGCGTGAACAGGCCGATCTGCGCCTGCGCCTGCGCGTGGGTGGGATTCTGGCGATCGTCACCATGCTCTTGTCGCACGGCCACATGTTCGGGATGGGGCATGCGTTCGATCTGTCGACTACCGCCAATTTCTGGTTGCAGGGGATCCTGGTCACGCCGGTGCAGTTCTGGGCCGGGGCACGGTTTCATGCCAGTGCCCTGGCGGTCGGTCGCCACGGCGGTGCCAACATGCACACCCTGGTGAGCATCGGCACCTTCAGCGCCTATCTCTACTCGCTGCTCGTCTTGCTGGCACCAGGACTGTTCCAGGGTTCGCGGGTGGTGGCGGAGGTCTACTTCGACAGCGCGGGGATGATCATCGTCCTGATCCTGCTCGGACGATTTTTGGAAACACGGGCAAAGGGGCAAACCGCGCAGGCCATTCGCGCCCTGATTGGATTGGTGCCGAAACGCGCGCGCGTGCTGCGCAAGGGCCGGGAGGAGGAACTCCCCCTGGCGGCGGTGGTCCCCGGCGACCAGGTGATCGTGCGGCCGGGCGAGACGATCCCGGTCGATGGCCGCATCATCGAGGGAAGTTCCACCATCGATGAATCGATGCTCACCGGTGAATCGATGCCGGTCGGTCGCGGCGTCGGCGATGGTGTCATCGGTGGTACCCTCAACCGTGGTGGAACCTTCACCTTCGAGGCGGAGCGGGTCGGGCGCGAGACGGTCCTTGCGCAAATCGTCGATCTGGTGCGACAGGCGCAGCAGTCGAAACCGCCGGTTGCGCGACTGGCCGATCGCATCGCCGGGGTGTTCGTGCCGGTGGTGCTGGCGATTGCCGTCGTTACCTTTCTCGTCTGGTTCTGGTTTGGGCCGCCGCCGGCTCTCACCTACGCCTTGACCAACTTCATCGCCGTGTTGATCGTCGCCTGCCCTTGTGCCCTGGGTCTGGCAACGCCGACCTCGATCATGGTCGGCACCGGGCGCGGCGCCGAGCTGGGGATTCTCATCCGCGGCGGCGAGGCCCTGGAGAAGGCACGGCGGATCGACGTGGTGGTTTTCGACAAGACCGGCACCCTGACCCACGGCCGGCCGGCGCTGACCGACTGGAGCGGCGATGCCGCCACCCTCGCCCTGGTCGCCGCCGCCGAGGATCGCTCCGAGCATCCCGTTGCCCGGGCGGTGGTGGTGGCGGCGCGGGAGCAGGGCATGACCCTGGCCGTGCCCGAGTCGTTTATTGCCCTGCCGGGTCAGGGGATCTCCGCGGTGGTGGTTGGGCGCAACGTCCTGGTCGGCACGCGACGCCTGCTCGGCGAGGCCGGTATCGACACCACCGCCGGCGAGGCGTTCGCCGCCGGGCTGGAGTCGGCGGGAAAATCGACCCTGTTCGTGGCCATCGACGGGCAGTTCGCCGGGGTCGCCGGCGTTGCCGACAGCGTGCGGGCAGAGAGTCGGGCGGCGGTTGACGCTTTGCATGCCAGGGGCATGCGCGTGTTCATGCTGAGCGGTGACAATCGGCGCACGGCACAGGCGATCGCCGCGACGCTGGGGATCGATCAGGTCGAGGCGGAGCTTCTTCCGGAACAGAAAGGTGCGGCGATCCGGCGTTTGCAGCAGGAAGGATGCGTGGTGGCCATGGTTGGTGATGGCGTCAACGATGCGCCGGCCCTGGCGCAGGCCGATGTCGGCATTGCCATGGCCGCCGGGAGCGATGTGGCGTTGGCGGCGGCCGATATCACCCTGATGCATGATGAGCCGCGTGATGTCGTGGCGGCGGTGCAACTTTCCCGCGCCACCCTGGCCAACATCCGGCAGAACCTCTTCTGGGCCTTTGCCTACAACGTCTTGTTGATTCCGTTGGCGGCGGGGGTTTGGTTTCCCTGGTTTGGGGTGTTGCTCTCGCCGGTGTTTGCGGCGGCGGCGATGGCCTTTTCCAGCGTGACGGTGGTGACCAATGCCTTGCGGTTGCGTCGTTTTCAGAGGGTTGTTTGATCAACGGGAAAAATCACGCCTGCTCGTGATTCTTGAACCTTGCCAGGCTTTTTACTGGGAACCACATCAGTGCCCTACCACGGCAGGATAATTTATCAGCATTGACCGATAAACAGCACTGACAGAGGCAGGAGAAAAGGTCTCATAACGAAGGCCCGCGACCAGATCATGGACAAGATCCACATCCAGGTGGAACCTGTATCCGCTCAAGGCAAGCAACCGAAACCCGAACATCACGGATGCGTATTCATTGAAAAACAGGGGGCTGGTATCAACCTCTTCCAGTTCTTCAATCGAATCCCAATCGACGGCAAATGGTTTCAGTTTATGGACCCAAAAGGTGTGGTGTCCGGCCCGTTTAACGGGATTCTGGCCCATTTTGATCCGACCCAGGGTTTCATCGGCTCTGTCGAAGCATTCGCGGGCCACCATCAGCTCCATGTTCGCCTTGCAGCCAAGATACCTCTCCGTCTCTATTCCAGCATAACAAAGCAGCCTTTCCCTGTTACCTAAATCACGACCCGTGGCAAGAGAAAAAATCACGCCTGCTCATTACTCTCGAACCCTGCTAAGTTTTTTAGCCACCGCCCTAAAAATATCCCCATATTCCTCGTCCATTTTTTGTATGGAAAGCTCCACCTTCTCCCAATCCTCAACAAGGATATCGAACCCCTTGTTATTTTCCAGGGGAGAACGGGTCTCCTTTTTTTGCTCCTCTGTCAGAGGCCTTGCACCCACAATCCTCATGGCATCCTCACCGGTCACAAGCGTTCAGCACGAAAGACGCACCGAGTGTGCGCGCAACCCACGCCACCGTCAAGCCTTTTCGCGGTTTTGAACACGGCAACGAAAAATGCATCCGACCACCCGTGGGCGATCATGCACAAGGGTGGTGTCAAACACCTCATGCCCACGCCAGCTCGAGCGTCCTCTTCGTTTCGTTCCAATTCCAGTTCAAGAGGCAACGAAGCTGACTACGCGTGATTCCAATTTGAATTCATAGCGATAACTTCGTTGGCTTCGTCGTCGGCTCCTCGCCGTACCAACACGTACTGTCTTGTCGCCTCCTCCTCGCCGCCTCGTTCTCGCGTCGAATGCAAATTGGAATGAAGCGACGAGATGGCACGCGTCCGGCGCGGCGAGGAGTGAACAGGACAGCCGACGAAGTGGCTACTTGGTGTGGAATTGGAACATGTCGTCTCGGGGCAACCGGAGTGGGCAGAGAAGCTGTTACGGTGTGAGGGGGCCTGATCTGTCGCCTGCGGGGAGAACTCCGGATCCGTCGCCAGGCTTCATGTAATTGGCAGGGTAACCAGCCAGCATCGACTGATAAACGGCAGTAATGGAAGCAGGGGAAAACGCGTCATAGCGAAGGCCCGTGATTAAATCGTGGACAAGATCCAGGTTCACGTGAAATTTATACCCACTCAAGTGGAGCAATTGAAACCCGTACATCACAGACACGTACTCGTTGAAGAACAACGGCGAAACGGCAGTCTGTCGGTCCTTGATAGAATCCCAATTAACGGTAAACGGCTTCAGCTTGCGAACCCAAAAAGCACGGTGCCCAGCCTGTTTAATGGGATTTGGGTCCATTTTGACCTGACCCAGAGTGACACCAGCCCTCTCGAAGCTCTCGCGGACCACCCTCAGGTCCATGTTCGCTTCGCAGCCAAAATACTCCTCTGCCTCTACCCCCGAACGACAAAGCAACCGTTCCTCGTTGTCCAGGCCGAGACAAGAGAAGTAGTAACCGCGCTCACCCATCACTCTTGAGCCTTGTTGAGCTTTTCGGCCACCGCCCTGAAAGCGTCCCCGTACTCCTCATGCATCTTTTGCAGGGAAAGCTCTACCTTCTCCCAGTCCTCGATAGGAATATGGAACCCCTTGTTGTTTGCCAGGGGAGAACGGATCTTCTTTACTTGCTCCTCTGTCAGGGGTTCTGTATTCACGATCTTCATGGCATCCTCACCGGTCACAAGCGTTCAGCACGAAAGACGCACCGAGTGTGCGCGCAACCCACGCCACCGTCAAGCCTTTTCGCGGTTTTGAACACGGC
>PEAJ01000072.1 GCA_002753495.1 Magnetococcales bacterium HA3dbin3
CGATGCCGTTCTCCATTCACCACAACGTCGATCACCCAATTTCTCTCTACGCAGCCAGCAAGAAAGCCAACGAGCTGATGGCGCACACCTACGCCCACTTGTATCGGCTCCCGGTCACCGGTTTGCGCTTCTTCACGGTCTATGGTCCGTGGGGACGACCGGACATGGCCCTTTTTCTCTTCACCAAGGCGATCCTGGAGGATCGACCGATCCAGGTCTTCAATCACGGCCGCATGCAGCGGGATTTCACCTACATCGATGACATCGTCGATGGTGTCGTGCGGCTTCTCGATCGCATCCCCACCCCCGATCCAGACTGGAGTGCCCTCGCCCCCGACCCAAGCAGCAGCCCTGCCCCCTACCGGCTGTACAACATCGGCAACAACCAACCGGTGGCGTTGATGACCTTCATCGAGACCATCGAGGCTGTTCTCGGCAAGGTGGCGCGCAAGGAGTTTCTGCCCATGCAAGCCGGTGATGTCGCCGCCACTTGCGCCGATATCAACGACCTGGTTCGCGACATCGATTTCAAGCCCCAAACGTCGATTGAGGTTGGCATTCGCCGGTTCATCGAGTGGTATCGGGAGTACTATGGCGCGGCGGAAGGGAATTCGGCGCACCCTTGATCCCCTGGCATCCATCTCTTTCCGTGTACGATGATCGACCTGACTCACCCCCACGACCGGTTATTCAAGGCACTCTTCTCCCACCCCGAGACGGCGGGGCATCTGTTGCGACAGTACCTGCCATCGGAAGTGGTCGCCCTCTTTGCGCCGGAAACTCCTGAACTGGTTGAGGGATCTTTCGTCGACGAGGCATTGCTTGCCTACTACTCTGATCGGTTGTTTCGCATCCGGACCGTCGACGACAAGGAGGCGTTCATCTACGTCCTGATGGAACACAAAAGCTACCCGGATCGTCGGGTTGCCTTGCAACTGGCGCGTGGTATCATGGGGACCTTCGAGCAGGAGGCGCGGTCCGACGCGGCGTGGGGTCTGCTGCCCGCAGTCGTTCCACTCGTTCTCTACCACGGGGAACGGACGTGGACCATCTCGCACGCTTTGTTGACCTGATCAACGCAAAGGCCGCACTGCATCCCTGGCTGCTCGATTTTACCTACACGGTGGTCGACCTGGGTCCGATTCCAGACGAGGAACCACCTCGTTACCCGCGACTGCGTGTCGGGTTGCTGGCCTTGAAGTACGGCACGCGAACCCCTGAGGCCCAAGTAGCCGCTTGGGAGTTGATCGTCTCCGCCCTGGAGGAGGCTCCGGAACTTTTTCTGCCGGTTTTTCTCTACCTCTTGACTACTTATCGCAGCGTCGATCGGGAACGCGTGCAACACCTTATCCGCCGCGTCAAACCTATGGAGGAGCGGGATATGATGTCAATCTACGCCGAGGAGTTGATCGCCCAGGGCCGCCAAGAAGGCCGCCAAGAAGGCCGCCAAGAAGGCCGCCAAGAAGGTCTCAGAGACGGCAAAACGGCAACCCTTGTGCGCCTGTTACAACATCGCTTCGGCCCTCTGCCGGGGTGGGTTGATACTCGTTTGGCCACGGCCACCACGGATAAGCTTGAGCTCTGGACCGACCGCTTGTTGGATGCTGAGTCGTTGCAGGGAGTTTTTGCCTGACTCTACAGGAGGTACCAACAAACAAGGGATGAGTACGTCGTCTCATCCGCCGCGTCAAACCTATGGAGGAGCGGGATATGATGTCAATCTACGCCGAGGAGTTGATCGCCCAGGGCCGCCAGAACGGACACACAGCGACTCTTGTGCGCCTGTTGCAGCGTCGCTTCGGCCCCTTGCCGGGTTGAATCAGCGCTCGATTGAACACCGCCACCACGGATGAACTTGAACTTTGGACCGACCGTTTGTTGGATGCCAAGTCCCTTCGGGAGGTTTTCGATCCCAAACCACCCCATGAGGCCCCTACCTGACCCCGTTCAGACCAGCTTTCGGATTCACAGGGGTCAATCAGGCTACGGGAGAAAGGTTCGGATGTGCATCCGCCGTGATGCGACCATCCTCCAGACGCAAACAACGCTGGGTGCGCCGCGCCAAATGCAGATCGTGCGTGACCAGCAGCAAGGTCGTTCCCCACTGGGTTACGAGATCAAACAGCAAGTCGGTCACGTGGGTGCTGGTCTGCTGGTCCAGATTTCCGGTAAGCTCATCGGCAAGAATCAGGGCCGGACGCGGCACGAACGCCCGGGCGATTGCAACCCGCTGTTGCTCGCCGCCGGAAAGGTGCGGTGGACGATGATCGAGCCGATGCGCTAGCCCGACCTGTTCCAGCATCTCCCGCGCCCGTTTTCGGGCATCCGGTACGGCGGCCAGCTCCAGGGGAAGGGCAACGTTCTCCAGGGCAGTCAGGGCGGGGAGCAGGTGAAACGCCTGGAAAACGATCCCCAGACGCTCGCGGCGAAACCGCGCCAAACGATCGGCATCCAAGGCGGCCAGATCCTGGCCACCCACCACCACGCGTCCGCCGACCGGACGTTCAACGCCCGCGATCAGGGCAAGGAGAGAGGACTTGCCACTGCCGGAGGGCCCAGTCAGGCCAACCACCTCCCCGGGACCAACGTGCAGGTCAACGCCACGCAGGATGTCAACCGTGTCGGCACCATGAGGAACGGAGTAAGTGACTGCTTCCAGACGAATCATGCAATCATTCTGGCAACAACCTTGCCTGAATTCAAGTCGGGTTATCCAAAAAATCACCCTCGTTATCCTGCTGTTCTGTCTGTTTCCCTCCAAAGCGACGCCGGCCACCGAGCCACCGATCATTCTCTGCCTGGGCGACAGCCTGACTGCCGGGCTTGGGGTTGCCAGCGCGGAGAGCTATCCGGGGTTGCTGGCACAACGTCTGCGGGAACGGGGATATGACCATCAGGTCATCAATGCCGGCGTTTCGGGCGAGACCACTGCCGGTACGCGGCGACGCCTGGAGTGGGTGCTGCGCAACCATCCGACCCTGGTCATCCTGGTAATCGGCGCCAACGACGGCCTGCGCGGACTCCCCCTGGAACAGATGGAGGAGAACATCGACCATATCCTTTCCCACCTGCGCGAAAAGGGGGTCCGGGTCCTCCTCGGCGGGATGCAAATTCCCCCCAACTATGGCGACACCTACACCCAGGCCTTTGCCGCCATTTATCCGCGTCTGGCGGCGAGGCACGCCGTCCCCCTGATTCCCTTCTTTCTGGCTGGTGTTGCCGGAAAACGAGACCTGAACCAGGATGACGGCATTCACCCCAACCCGCGCGGCTATGTGACCGTCCTCGATACCGTCTGGGCCGTCCTGGAGGGAGTACTCGCGCGGGCGCCCGGACCTTGAAACGCGGCGGGGTTGATCTATACTCGACCGATCGTCCGCCCCACCCGCGCCAGTCAGGAGACCCTGCATGTCCGCCAAGCCCGCCGCCAAACGTTTCGCTGTTTCCGTCGTTCTGGGAGCCGCGTCCGGACTCCTTTGCATCTGGCTGGCGGCCAAGCACCAGCCAGAACTGGCCTCTCTGACCAACCCGGTTTTCTGGACCATCATGAGTGATCGCATCCTGATCGGTTTTGTCGTCGCCCTTGCCGGGGCCTTTACCGCGCATCCGGTGTTTGGTTTTCCCTTCCGCCCCTGGGTGCGCGGTTCGTGCATGGGGTTGCTGGTCTCCGTGCCGATGGCGACCGGCTCGCTCATCGCCCCGCCCAATCCAATGGTCTCGCCGTGGGTGATCTTCTTCCTCAGCCTGGTTGCCGGAGCGGTCTATGGCATGATCATCGACTGGGTAGCGACGCGCGTCGGCGGTGAAGGGGCGGCACTGCTCGGCGAGGCGACGCCGACCTCCTGATCGCACCGTCGCCGTCGCCTTCGGCAGCCGGATCACCCCCCCCCGGCCCGGGCACGAGGCCGGCACGGGGGGAGGCATCCGCTTCTCGCGCGTGTGGGCAATCAGCCGGGGCCGGCTCTACTTGCACGGCCCGGTGCGTTTGGCGGTCGTCTTGACGGTCATCGACATCGATTGCCCCCCGGGCCCGGGCATCGACATGGTCATGACGCCACTGTAGGCATCGCCGGCGAAGCGATACTCACCCTGACCAGACACCTTCTCCTTGGGACAGGCCACCGAAAAGCGGATCGTGTTCCCCTCCTGTTTGAGATTGCTCAGGGCGCAGTCGTCACCCTGGCTCGCCCGCTTCATGATGTTTTGCGGATTTTTGATATCATCCTGGGTGATGCACTGACGCATCTTCTGCGCCGGCATCCCCGGCATCCCCGGCAGCTCGGTTTGCAGGCTGATATCGTAGAGCCCCGCCTCGGCGGACAACTCGGCGGCGCATGCCCCGCCTCCCCAGAACAGGGCCGGCAAGAACAAGAAAATTTTCAGATTTTTGATCATTCAATCCACCTCCGAAAAATTTGTTTTCAACGGAAGACAAGCCTTACCGGGCGCCCGCCTTGTGACGCCACTGTTGCAGGCGATCAAAGTAATGATAGATCACCGGCGTGAAATAGAGGGTCAGCCACTGGGAGAGAAGCAGCCCGCCGACCACCGCCAACCCCAGCGTGCGCCGACCCTCGCCGCCCGCACCCCACCCGGCGGCGATCGGCACCGCCCCCATCAGGGCGGCCATGGTCGTCATCATGATCGGACGAAAGCGGATCAAAGCCGCTTGATAAATTGCCTCTCGGGCCGTGATACCCTCCTGCTGACGCTGCGCCTCAAGGGCGAAGTCGATCATCATGATGGCGTTTTTCTTGACAATGCCCACAAGCATGATCAGCCCGACAAAGCCGTACATGTCGAGCTCAAGGTGGAAAAATTTGAGGGTCAGCAGCGCCCCCAGCCCGGCTGACGGCAACCCGGAGAGAATGGTCACCGGGTGGATGTAGCTTTCGTAGAGCATCCCCAGAATCAGGTAGATCACGAGGATCGCCAACATCAGCAGCCAGCCCATGCCGGCCATGGAGTCCTGGAAGGCCTGCGCCGCCCCCTGGAAACTGGCGGTGATTGAAATTGGCATCTGCATCTCCGCCTGAACGACATCGATGGCCTTGATGGCGTCGCTCAAGGCGTAGCCTGGTTGCAAGTCGAAGGAGAGGGTCACCGCCGGCAACTGCCCGACATGGGTGATCGATGAAGGTCCCACCCCCCGGCTGAGCCGCGCCACGGTGTCGAGCGGTACCAGGCTTCCGTTCGGAGTGCGGATCTTCAACAGGGAAAGGACGGTCGGATCATTCTGGAACGGCCTGTCCAACTCCAAAATCACCTGGTATTCGTTGGCAGTACCGTAGATCGTCGACACCTGTGCGCCACTGTAGGCGTAGGTAAGCGCGGCTTCGATCTGCCGCGGGTTGAGGTTGAGCCGGGCGGCCTTGTCGCGGTCGATCTCCACCAGAATCTGGGGTTTATTGATTTGCAGGTCGGAGGTGACGTTGACAAACCCGGGCAGGGTGCGCAACCGCGCCTCCAGTTTTGGTGCCCAGGCAAACAGCTCGTCGGTGTCCGACCCCTTCAGGGTGTATTGGTACTGGCTTTTGGTCAGCACGCCACCGATGCGGATCGTCGGCAAATTTTGCAAGTAAGCCCTGATCCCCGGCACCGAGGCCAGTTTCGGACGCAAGCGTTGCAGGATGACGTCGGCCTTGTCACGTTCGGAGCGGGGTTTAAGCCGCATGAAGATCCGTCCCAGGTTGATCGATTGGCTCGACCCGCCCGCCCCGACGAAGGCCATGGCCGCGGCGACGCCAGGGTCGGCACGGACGATCTCGGCAATCCGCAGCTGCCGTTCCAACATGGCATCGTAGCCGACATCCTGTTCTGCCTCGGTGAAGCAGAGCAACTGCCCGGTGTCCTCGATCGGCAGAAAGCCGGTCGGCATCCCCGCTCCGACCCAAAATGTAAGCGCTAACACGCCGACAAAGATCACCATGGTCAGGAGAGAGTGCCGCAGAACCAACCGCAGACTGCGATCGTAGCCACGCTGCAAGGCGTTGAAAAACGACTCGCTCCAGCGATAAAGCACCCCATGCGCCTCACCGCCCGCCGGTGCCGCACGCAGGTATCGACTGCACAGCATGGGCGTCAGGGAAAGGGAGACAAACCCAGAGATAAGCACCGCCGCCATGATCGTGACCGCAAACTCATGCAGCAGACGCCCGAGGATCCCACCCATGAACAACACCGGGATGAACACCGCCGCCAGCGAGAGGGTCATGGAGAGGATCGTAAAACCCACCTCCGTTGCCCCATCGAGGGTGGCCTGCAACGGCTCCTTGCCCTGTTCGACATGGCGGGCAATGTTTTCCAGCATGACGATGGCGTCATCGACAACGAATCCCACGCACAAGGTCAAAGCCATCAGCGAGAGGTTATCGATGCTGAAACCGAAGAAGTACATCACCGGGAAGGTGCCGACAATCGACATCGGCAGGGCGAGGCTCGGGATGATGGTGGCCGACAGATTGCGTAAAAACAGAAAGATGACAAACACGACCAACACCAAGGCAAGCAACAACGACCACTGCACATCACGCACCGACTCACGGATCGACTCCGAACGATCGTAGAGGACGGTCATCTCGATACCGGCGGGAATTTGCTGGCGGATCGTCGGCAGCAGGGAGCGGATGGCATCGACGACGGCGATGGTATTGGCCCCAGGTTGGCGCAAGATGGCAAGCACCATGCCCTGCTTGTCGTTGAACCAGGCGGAGGCCTTGTCATCTTCCGCCGCCTCCACCACCCGGCCGACCTCGTCCAGGTGCACCGCCGCTCCGTTGCGATAGGCAACGATGATCCGGCGATAGGAGGCGGGATCGGCAATATCGCCCGTCCCCTTGATCGTCACCACGCGATCCCGTCCATAAAGGGCGCCGGTCGGAACATTCACGTTGCTGCCGTCAATGGCCTTTTGCACCTCGTCGAGGCCAATCCCCCTGGCAGCCAGGGCATTCGGATCCAGCTTGATGCGCATGGCATAGCGCTGGCTGCCGAAAATGGTCACCTGGGCCACGCCGTCGATCATCGAGATGCGCTGAGCCAAGGCCGTATCAGCATATTCGTTGACCGTGGTCAATGGCAGGGTATCGGAGGTGACGGCCATGTAGAAAATGGGCATGTCGGCCGGGTTGACCTTCCGGTACGACGGCGGCTGCGACATGTTGGGCGGCAGATAGCGCTGCGCCTGCGAGATTGCCGACAACACATCCTGGGAGGCACCATCGATGTTGCGGCTCAAGGCAAATTGCAGGGTGATCTGGGTGCCACCCAGGGAGCTGGTCGAACTCATGGAGTCGAGCCCGGCGATCGACGAAAACTGCTTCTCCAGCGGCGAGGCCACCGCCGCGGCCATGGTCTCCGGACTGGTGCCGGAAAGCGCTGCCGAAACCTGGATGGTGGGAAAGTCGACGTTGGGCAGGGCGCTGACCGGTAACATGAAATAGCCAAGCACGCCGAAGATAAGCCACCCGACCATGATCAGGACGGTGGTGACCGGGCGACGCACGAAAAAAACGGGCAGGTTCATGAGCGCTCTGCCTTGCCGGCCGCCGGTTTCACCTCAACCTTGGCGCCGTTGGTCAGCCGCCACTGGCCAATCACCACCACCTCCTCGCCCCCTTCGACACCAGCCTTGATGACCGCCTCCCGCTCATCTTCGCGATCGACGGTGATCGGGCGCAACTCGGCGCTTTTCTCCTTCTCCCCTTTCACCACAAAGAGAAAGCGCCCCTTGGAATTGCTCTGCAAGGCCTGGGTCGGCACGACAATCGCCCCCTCCTGATCGTACAACCCCAGCCGCACCTGCACAAACTGCCCGGGCCAGAAGCGTCCCCCCGGGTTCGGGATGCTTGCCTGGAGGGGAACGGTGCCGGTGGATGCGTCGACGCTGTTGTCGATCCAGGTCAGTCTGCCCTCCCCACCGAGAGTGCCGACCTCCCCAGAAACCCCAAGGCTGCCCGCTTCGGGAATCTGAAAGGTCACGGGAAGTGCCCGCTTCGCCTGCTGTTCGAGGATCGTCGGCAGGTGACGTTCCGGAACCGAAAAGCCCAGGCACAGCGGGTCCATCTGATGAATGGTGACCAGGGGACTGGTGTCATTGGCCTTGACCAGGCTGCCCAGCTTGAGAAACTGGTGCCCGACCCGACCGGAGATCGGGGCGCGAATGCGAGCGTAGTCAAGGTTCAACTCCATGTTGCGCATGGCGGCCTCGTCGGCGAGGACGTTGGCCTCGGCGACAATCAGGGCCGCTTTGCTGGTGTCGTACTGATCGTCAGAGGCGGCCTTGGTGCGCAGCAGCTCCTTGCGCCGCTTTTCCTGCGACCGGGCCAGCTCCAGTTGCCCCTGATCCCGCCTCAGGTTGGCCTTCAACATGGCAAGCTGGCTGGAGAAGGTTCGATCGTCGATCCGATAGAGCAGCTGGCCAGCCTTGACCTCGGCCCCCTCGGCAAACGGCATCTCGACAATCTCGCCATCGATGCGGGACTTCACCTCCACCTTGGCACACGCCTCCAGGTGACCCTGGGTCAAGACCCGCACCGGCACGCTCTTGCGCTCGGCTTTGGCCGTTACCACCAGAACGGGTGGCACCTTGGGCGGCGCCTTCACCTCGCCGCTGGCCGAACACCCTGACAAGGCCAGAAAAGCAACGGGAAGGATCCGGCGACAGCGCAAGGGGAAAGGTGACAATCGATTCATCATGTGCGGTCAAAACCCATGGTCGGAGTGGTCGCGGGGGTTATTCCAATCCACATCAAACGACACCTTCGTTGGTTGCCTGGCGCGCTCCTCGCCGTACCCGACAGGTCCCGTCCCTCGTCGCGCGCGTTGTCACCTCGATTGTCATCCCTGGGATCCGTGACTGGAACAACTTCCTTTTGAAACGAGCACGAAACGGAGCCGAAAAGAGCCGCTGATCGTCCTCACACGGCCCGGAGTCGCGAGGCCGCCATGAAAAGCCCGGTTTTAGAGTCGTGGTGAAGCATCGGGAAGGGTGAGGGGATGGGGGGAGAGGGGTTCAATATCGACAACGCCCTGCAGCGGGATCTCCTCGGCGTGGGGGCGACCCCACCAATTGCGCGGGGCCTTGACCGCCTCCCCGGCCTCCTGGTTGCGGATTGCCCACGGGGTGTTGTCGTCGATGTCGTTGCCCTCGATCGTGACCTGGGAACGCCAGAGGTGAATCCCGCCACCGCGGTTGCCAGCGATTCTACAACCGGCAATCACGCCTCTGCCACCCCTGATGAGCACCCCGCTCCGCTCGGAGTTGTAAATGCGGCTGTCACGCAGCGCCAACTCTCCGCCTTCGATGGTCATCCCCCAGACGTTATCGCGCAGGGTGCTTCCCTGGATGGCAACCTTCGCGTCATGGGCGTTGATGCCATAACGGGCGCCGCTGATGAAGAGATGGCTGAGGCTGTTCGGCTGCCGGGTCTGGTCGAGAAAGATGCCATCCCAGGGAGATTCGGGCGCGGCGCTCAACAGGCGAATTGGCGCCTCGGGTTCACCCTGGGCGACGATCGTTCCCTTGACGATGACCCCCTTGCCGCGCATCCAGACCACGGTTCCCGGTTCCAGGGTCAGGGTTGCCCCGGGCCGAACGGTGACGATGGGGTTGACCAGATAAGGGCTGTTGGCGGCGGTCAAGGTCAGATCCTTGTGGATGACCTGCGGCAAGGGGTTCAGGCGCCCAATATTGACGCCACCCAGGATGTCCACCCAATGCGTCGTGACCCGCGATCGCGCCATCAGGCGGGCCACCGGCAACACGTCAATCGCCCGGTCCCTCTCCTTGATCGCAAATTCACCGACGTAGAACCCGGGAAGCTTCTCCCGCAACGGGAGATTGACGATGTTGCCGCCAACATCCCAAAAACCAGTCATCCCCGCCTCCCCGATCACGGCAACCCGCAGCGATTGTCCGGGGTGCAGGAAGCGGTTGGCGCCATTGTGAACCATCAGGGTGATCCGCGGTGGCGGCTCACCTTTCATTTTCGGGCGAGGCAGATCGCGGGTAATCTCCTGCCCGAGCTTGATCGCCACCGCCAGCAGAGGGGCGTGCTGGCGATCGATGAAGCCCTTGACGGCATTGAGCGCCTGGCCGGAGGGGTCGAGGGCAATCTCCCCCCCTTGATCGCTGACCGTAACCTCCCGCACCCAAACCTGCCGCCGATCCTGACAGCCAAGCAGCTCCGCCTTCAGCGTTGCCTGATGCGTAGGGCGTGGAGCTCCCGTCACTCTCCCGTAGGCGATAACGTCGGCGCCAACGACACCGTCAACCTTCAAGAGCTGGCAGATGCGTTCCAGGGGAACTTTCTCCCCACGGACCAACGGGCCATGGAGCTGGCCCTGCCGCAACTGGTAATCGACCGTGGAGGGTGGCGCGGCGTCATAGCCCAGGGCCATAAGGGCGTTGGCAAAGGGGCGGCGCAGAAACTCCCCGGCCTCGGGATCGGCGGCACGATTGCGGAAAGGGAGGATCGCCACTTTGCAGGGGAGATCACCACCCTTCTCGCAGCTGCTCTGCACGACGGGCAGGGGGGCCTGCCCCTGACCGGACGCGGATGGATCGGGCACCGCAGCGTCGCCACCCCCGGCGGCCGTCGGGGTATGGGCGGCAGGGAGGGGGTCGCCGGCGCCAGTGCGATTGGCATCGGGGTCACCCTTGCTTCCGGTGTTCTCCCGTGCCGCTTTGCCGCCGCCGCTCTTTTCCCGAGCAGGGGTTGCCGCATGGGCCGCGGCGCGATCACGGGAAGTGGCCGCAGCGCGCGGCGCGTTCGTGCCGGCCCCAGCATCACGTCCCCCTGCGGACCCATCGCCAGGGGGAACCTTCTCTCCGCCACAGCCGCACAGCCAGCCGGAGAGAAGAACGATCCACAGCGCTTGCCATACCCGTCGATGATCACGACACATAGGCGGTTGCCATCCCGTAAAGCGCCCGCGGCTCCCGCCCGGGCCGGGCGTGCCACCAGGGCCAAGTGGCCAGCGATTATCAAGCATGGCAGGCTGCAATTCAACGCCCCGCTTTTTCCCGCCGGACTCCCCAATCCATCGTCTGGCGGCGGAGGCGAAGGCGACAAGTCGCCCACTCCTGCCACAACATCTCGAAGGAGTTCCTGAACTCGCACCGTGCCCGTGGGAAGGTCTGAACACCAAACCAAGGAGCCATGGAAAACGTGGCGAGACCGACCCAGTGTTGATCTTGCCATGGCAACCGGGATATCGTCCCCGCGTGGTGGCGGGGGCCGTGCGATCGGTTGGCTTTTTCGCGCACCGTTGCGGAATCGGTGCCCCATGAATCCCTCGACCCGATGATCGGCGCGCCAGCTCCTCCTTGCCTGCGGGGCTTTTGTCCCCTGTCTAATGGACATGGCGCGGGCGCACCACCCCGGACGACGAAAGCGCTCCTTCACGGTAAAAAGCGCTCTTTCACAGTAAAACCCGCAATCCGTCTGACGATTTTTGCTGGGAAACGCAAAAAATCGTCAGACAATGGCGCACCCCATGGGGACGATTTTCGCGAAAAGCATGCGAAAATCGCCCGTGGGTAGGGGAGCGGGGAAAAAAGAAAAAGAGAAAAAAAAGAAAAAACCTCGGGGCTCCGCCCCGAACCCCGCCGGGGGCAGGCGGAGCCTCCCCCGGACCCCCAACCACTTTCAATAGTTGGATAATCCAGAGGGCATGGCGATAGCTACACCACCCCGGGCGATG
>PEAJ01000073.1 GCA_002753495.1 Magnetococcales bacterium HA3dbin3
CCGCCCCGACCGAACCGCCGGCATCCCTCGCCGAACCTCCTTCCGATGATCCCCCGCCTTTGCCAACGCCACCTCCCGCCTCCGAGGTTGAAACTGCCCCGGATGACGCTTCCACTTCTCCTCAACCCGATGAACAGGGCGGGGAAGGCTCGGGTGACGTGGACCTCGACCTTGATCTTGATTCCGAGCCCCCGCCGGAAGGAGAGGCGGTCTCTCCGGAGCGGAGTCCGGAGAGGCCCCTGGACATGGAGAGCGACCTGGAGGGGATGCCGAACCTGGAAGAGGGTGATCTGGATCTCGACCTTGACAACGTGGAGGACCTCCCTCTCGACGATGCTGGTGTCTCCTCGGCAACAGTGGAATCTGGGGCGGATGCCGGCGAAGAGGAGAGCATCGAAGCCCTGCTGAAGAGGATGAATGCGGAGGATTTGACGCCTCCGGCGGAAGAAGAGGAGGAGGCGACGGTTCTCAGCGAATTGCCGGGCGCGGGTCGTGACGGGGGAGGGATGGCCGCGGACCATGGGGAGGATCGGGAGCCGGTGCTCGACGATCTCGACCTTGACGTGCAAGGGGATGAGGAGCTCAAGGAGATTGTTCTCGATGACCTTCCGGGTGAGGATCCTCTGGCCGACGATGCCGAGACCAAGATTTCCCAGGCCAATTTGAACGATCTCACCCAGTACGAGGAGGTCAACCTCGACGAGGAGACCGTTCCCTCGTCGCACCTGGCGACGGCGGCCGCCGCTGCCGCTGTCGGGGCAGGTCTGGCAGCGGCTTCTGCCGCGGCGGGTGGCACCTCTTCCGCCAAGAGCCCGGCTTTCGCCTCTGCTCCTGCTCCCGTCCCCGACGACCGCGACGCGGGGCAAGACACTGACGAAAATTTGACAGAGTCCGCCGCCGCCCCGCGTTTTCCGTTCGAGGCACCGCACATCCGCAGGCTCCTTTCATGGACAGCGGTGTTTCTTGGTGGCCTGTGGGTCTTTGGCATGTTGTCGCGCACGGAGTGGTTTGAATACCGCCTCTATGCCCTGCGCAACGATGTTCACCTCGCGACCGTGGAGAGCCGTTGGCGTACCACCCAGGGTGGGGATGCCATGCTGCTCCTGGAGGGCAAACTGCACAACGCCACCCAGACCAGCCAAAGGGCGAGCATGATCCGGGTTTCGTTGCTCGACAAGGAAAACAATCCCTTGCAGGCGGTGCGTATCGTTCCCGGACGGGTGTTGAAGGAGGAGGATTTCGACCTCAGTGACGAGTCTCTGCACACCCTCCTGGAATTACAGGCTGACACGCAGCAGGTGAAGAGCATTCCCAACATCAAGGCCGGCCAGGACATTGGCTTTCAGGCGATCTTCCTCCTTCCACCCGAGGCAACCTCCCGCTTCCGGGTCGACATCGATGATCCCAAGAGTTCGTCAGGCGCTTCGCCGAAGGACAAAGGGGAGAAAGATGCGGGTGGCAAGCACGAGAAGGGCGCGGAAGAGAAGAAAGGGCACGAGAAGAAGGGGGGACATTGATGATGGGTGCCCCCTTAAGCCGGGAATTTGGCGGTCGGGACGGCGTTGGGGTCGATCCGAAACAGAGGGTGTCTCGATCGGGGTTGACGTGAAGGCGGCGATGCCGTTCGATTGGGCGTTCCGGCTCTGTCGGCAAAGCGATGGCGTGCCGCCAGCAACCACCGAGGTCGAACGCGTGATCTCACGTCCTCAAATTGACAAACCCCAATCCCGAATCAAGACAGCCACGCAACGGCGGCATGCGCGCGACGGGGCAGACGTCGGGTACGGACGGCGAAGCATGCGCAAGGCAACCGACGTGGTGGACGCTCGATGGGGAATGGGGGGGCGAAAACAGACGCTGCCGCCAAAATCATTCGGCCCGGGATTTTTACCGACCGGGTGCCCCCGACCCTTGAGGTGGCGCGGGGATAATCGACCAAAGTTTGCCGTCGTTCCTTCAGGAGCGGGAGCTGGCGCTTGTGGTCGTGCCCGACGTGGCGGATGAGCCGCCCGTGGTGGCGGTGCCGGTTTGGGCTGACCCCGAGTAGGCGGACGCGGTGTACGTCCCGGGGGTACCCGAGCCGCCGGCGTTGTTGACCTCGCTGTGATGATGGCGACGGTGGTGGTGGTGACCGACCGCGTTCTGCCCGGACATCTGCTTGAGGTTTTGCTCCAGGCTGGCGAGATCCTGTTGGGCGGCGATGACATCCCCCGAACGCAGGGCTTGGCTCAAGGATGAGATCTCCTGCTGGACGGCATTTGTCGTGCCTCTGCTGGATGTGGCGGTTGCAGTCGAGGTGGCGTTGGCGGTGGTCACGCTCTCTTGCGTGCCATGCAGAAGGGCGAAAACCGACTGGGTATTTTGCAGCTGCTGCTGTTGGTTGGCCTGCCAGAGTGCCTGGGCGTCCTGTTGTAGTTTGGCGAGGGTGCTTTGTGCTGCGGTGGGGGAGTTCGTTTGCAGTGCCTGCCCGAGGGCCGTCCAATCGGCGGTGGTTGGGTTGGTCGTGCCAATGGGGGGCGTGGTACTGGTGGACGACGTGGAGGTGGTTGCCCCGGTCACGCCAGTGAGAACCTGTTGGAAGCTGGCGTAGGCCTGTTGGGCCGCGCCCATGTTGCCACTCTGCAATGCCTGGGAAAGCTGGTCAAACTGCTGGTACGCTTGGCCGATGCCGGAAACGCTCATGATGCTCCTCGCACAGGTTGGGGGTTGGAGGGGGAGGGGGATGCCTGGGTTCGATCGCCGATGCCGTGGGCGACGCTCGGCAATATTTGCCGCCGCCTCGACTGGGAAACGGCACAAATGACCGCAAATCCCGGAAAATGGCCCCGCTTTCGTCCATTTTGCGGCGCTCGCAAGGGGGGAATGCACAAGGCGTGCCCGACATCGGATCAATACACCAGGATTGGCATATCTTTGCCCAATGCCGACATTGGGTTTCAATTCCAGATCGGGATGGCTGCGAGGCGGGAAAGGGGTGGCCGGCCGGTTGCCACGGTTTGGTGCGGTGGGGATGCCTTTCAGGACAGGAAAAAGGGTGATGCACCGACGCGCAGTCAGTACCGGGAGGATGGGGCCGTGAATGGATCATCGGGTGCCAAGAAGGAGCTGGTCGTGCAAGCACACCAGACCACGGCGGAGGCGTTTCAGGGCATTCTGCGCCACAATCTCGCCGGCATGACGGCATGGGTGGAGGTTGCCGATACCGGTGACGATTCGGAAGGAGTGCATCAACTGCGCGTTGCCACGCGCCGTCTGCGGGCAGCCCTGGTGCTTTTCCGGCGTGCCGTTCCCCGCGCAGTGAGCACACCTTTTCGCGATGACATGCGCTGGTTTGCCTCCATCCTCGCCGCGGCACGCGAGTTGGATGTCCTGCTTGCCGAGGGGGTGGCGGCGGTTGTCGGCAGGCTTGCCTCTTCAGGGGCGGGTGAGGCGCGGTTGCGGCAAATCATCCACCTTCGACGCGAGGAGGCCTACCATCAGGTGCGGGAAGCCTTGCGCGCCGATCGGTATACACACTTTCGGTCTGCCTTCGCGCGCTGGATCGAGGAACAGGCCTGGCAGCGCGCGGAACTGCCGGCCAAATGTCGCAAACGTCTGGCCCAGGGCATCGAAATCCACGCCAGGGTCGTTTTGGAACAGCGTCACATCAAGCTTTTGCAATGCGGCGCGGCGACGAACAGGGAGGATCCGGTGGCGTTGCACCGGTTGCGAATTGAATGCAAAAAATATCGGTATGCGCTTGATTTTTTCGCGTCCCTGTTCCCGGATCGGAAGACGCTGGCCCTTTTGGCCAGTTCCAGGCAGCTTCAAGACGCGCTCGGGATGATGAACGACGGCACCCAGGGTGTTGCCCTGCTGTCGCGCATGGTGGAAGGGGAAAGCGACCCTGCCCCAATTTTTCATGCCGGTGCCGTTGCCGGCTGGTATGTGTGTCGCCATAAGGAGACCGGGAGTCGACTCGATGCGCTTTGGGAGGGGTTGATCAAGGCCGAGCCGGCGTGGTTGACGCGAAAGGAGCGGTATCGGTACGTGCGGTTGGGGGAGGTGTCACCCCGAAAATGAAAAGGGGAACCTCCTCTCGGATGGTTCCCCCCCTGTCACATCTCACGACACAAGTCGAATATTTTTGATTCTTATCCCTAAATCGACCAACAATCCCGTTTTGCATTCATATCCGCCGGCAATTCCACACCCCACTGCTCCAAGGTCCCACGACCCCTGCCCGAACCAGACCCAAGCCCGATCGTGGGGCACACGGATGGGGTCCTCTCGGGGGGTATCGACTCAATGCGGCTTTTTCTGCTTCCAGAAAAGAATACGACCGCAGGCCTCACATTTCTTGACCGTCGAGAGGAAATAGATCAAGCCGACCGTGGCAAAGAGCGGAATCAAAACCCGGGTGGCGGCGATGACTGGCCCCAGACGTACATCCTCGCGAATAACCTCGGCGACATTATTGGACACCCCCAGGAGTGTAAATAACATGATGGACGCCGCACCGACAAAAATGAGGACCATCGGATTCTTGATCAGGGGTTTTGCACCGTGTTCCATCGTAACCTCCCATTCGGTGGATAAGCTCAAGTCACGGTTCCAATTATAGGGGGGGCGGGGAGGGGCGCAAGAAAAATGTTACCATGCAAAGACAATGATTTATATGCGAATCAACCATCGTTATTCCCTGATAGATTTTCTGTAATCCTGACCTCGGATCGTCGCCAAGAGGGTGATTTTTTGAAAATTTATTGATCATAAATAATTTATATCCGTAGTGCACTACAGAAAAATCCTTTCCTATTCCAATCGATAGATACAACATCAAAAACAGGGGAAAAAGGATACATCAGAGGGGCAGGTTGGAGGGGCAGGATTTGATCGGGTGATAAAGAGATCTTTCCACATCAACGCGTACGTGGAAATATCAGAGGGATGGAAGCGACGACCGGCTTGTAGTCTCCTACGGGTTGTTTGGGGGTAAAACATCCATATAAGGCACTGAAAAATATTGATATTACGCACAAGAAAATGATGCCGAAGGCACCATGTAACATCCTGCCAACATCATCCGTTAGATGCTACGCTTAGAGTAACAAACAGGTAACGTATTGGCCGAAAGGCGCGATGGAACAAAGGGTGGAGAGGTAGCGGTGGGGTTATTGTTGCTGGCCATGATTCTGGGGATTGTGTGGGTAACGCACATCCCGCTCGTGGCGGAGGATATCCGGCATGTCCAGGGCATGGTGGCGCTTGCAACCCTGGTGGCTGTTGCCAGGGCGCCGGTTGGGGGTGGGCGCTGGTTGCGGCTGCTGCTCGGGTTGACCCTGGGCGCGGCCGCGGCGGCTTGGGAGGATTGGCAGGCAGCGTATCCGGAAATGCCCTGGCCGGATTACAAGGGGAGCAAGGCGTTCAGTGCCGTGGTGGTCGACCGCAACGATCGGGACGACTCCGTGCAGCTGATTCTTGAGGATTTTACCTGGTCGGTGGATCAAACCGCGGTGCCGGGGCAGGTGCAGCTGGGGGTGTATCAGGCGAAGGTTGCTGTCAATCCCGGGGATCGGATTGCCGGTCAGGCGCGCCTGAAGCCGTTGACCGATTATCGCGTGCCGGGGGTGTTTCCCTTTGCCGATGGGCAGCTGCGTCAGGGGATCAAGGCGAGTGGCTACACGCAGGAGTCACCACAACGGATTGAAGGCACCCCGGATTGGGCAATCAATCGCCTGCGGCAGCGCATTTCCGTCTGGGTGGGGGAGAATATCCCCGCGCGGCAGCAGGGGTTGGTGGAGGGGATTTTGGTCGGCAAGCGCGGACGCATCGCCCCGACCACCAACGAAAACATGCGCACGGCCGGGTTGATACACCTGGTGGCCATCTCCGGGTCCAACCTTGGGCTGGTGGCGGGGTGGGCTTTTTTTCTGTTTCGTCAGCTGCTGGTGATGATTTTTCCACTCTCAAGGCGCATGGATGTCAAACGCTTCGCGGCGGTGGCTGCCCTGGTCTTCATGCTGGGCTATGCGTCGCTTGCCGGGTGGTCGGTGGCGACGCAGCGGGCGGCGATCATGATTACCGTCTACCTGTTCGCAATCATGGTCGGGCGCGGCAACCAGGTGTGGCGATCGCTCGGGCTGGCGGCGATCCTCATCCTGCTTTTTCAGCCCAACCAGTTGTTCCAGGCAGGGTTTCAGCTGTCGTTCCTGGCGGTGGCGACGTTGCTGGTCGTTGGGCGAATGGGCTGGAAACCGGGATGGCGTCACCAGCTGTTCAGCGCCCTGACGACCACGCTCGTCATCGGTGCGGTGCTGACACCCATCACCGCGTACAATTTTCACCAGGGCTCTCCCTACAGCATTCTTGCCAACATTCCGGCCATCCCCTGGGTCAACCTGATTTCGGTACCGGTGGGGATGATCGGGTTGATTTTGCTGCCGTTCTTTCCGACCCTGGGCAAGCCGGTTTTGTTGCTCATGGGCCACACCGTAGAATTGTTCGACTGGTGGGCGGCCTGGGTCAGCGCATTGCCGGGGGCGTGGATGCGCTATCCGGGGCCGACGCTTCCTGGCTACACGTTGATGATTCTGGCAGGAACTGGTTGGTTGGTATGGAAGCGGTTTTGGCCACGGGCGAGCTGCCTGGCACTTGCCGTTTGCGGCTGGTTGTGGCCGCACCACGCGCCACCGGGGGATGCCCTGCAATTGACGGTCCTGGATATGGGACAAGGTCAGAGCGCGCTGCTGCATGCCCCTGGGGATGGCTGGTCGATCATGGATGCCGGGGGTGCCGCGACGCCGCGCTTCAACGTCGGCGAGAGCGTGATTTCCGCCCACCTCTGGTATCGGGGGGTGCGCCGACTGCAACGCATCGTGTTGAGCCATCCGGATCTTGACCATGTTTCGGGTGCGGCGCAATTGATCCGCAATTTTCCGGTGGCGGAATTGTGGCTGGGATATTTTCCGAAGGAAGAAGAGGTCCGGCCCTATTATCGACAGATTATCGAGGAGGCACACCGGCAGGGGACGATCATCCGACGTTTCCAGACCGGGGTGACCATGTATTTTGGGGGGACGACGTTCAATCTGCTCCCTCCCTATTTGGCGGGACGGCGTGACAACGATCGCAGTTTGGTGTTTGAGGTGGACTACGACACCCAGCGGTTTCTTTTTCCGGGTGACCTTGAAAAGGTGGGCGAGCGCTGGCTGGTACAGAGTGGCCTTTTGCAACCGGTCACCATGATCCTGGTGCCGCACCATGGTAGCGCCGGATCGTCGACACCGGAGTTTGTACGCAGTGTTCGCCCCGGGCATGCGGTGTTCAGTGTCGGGCGGATGAATCGATATCGTTTTCCCCGGGCCTCCAGTTTGGCGAATTGGCGGGAGAGCGGCGCCCGGATCTGGCGTACCGATCGCGACGGCACACTGATTTTTCGCACCGACGGCCATCGCCTTGAATACGAGCCGATACACTGGTCGCATGGCGGCGGGCCGGCGTTTTCGGTGCCACACCTGGAGGGGGAGGAGAGCGAGGGGGGGGGGCGGGTGGGAAACGACTGAAATGGCAAGATGAATACACAAGCGTGGGCGAGGGTGTGCCGGATCAGGCAAAACGTGCGGATCCCGATGTGTTTGCATCGATGCACCTGATTTGAGTCGGAACATGGCAGCGACAAGCGGCGGGAACCTTGCAATGACCGGTTCTTCGTCTTACGCTCCCGGGGTTTGTCGTGTCGGTTGTGTTTGCTCTTTCGGGGGGCTTCTTGGGTTACCGATGCGAAGCGGTGATGTGCTGGTATGCCTCCTCGATCGTTGGTCAAGGAAATGATCATGCGTGTGCGCTTGCAGGTGGGTGCGGCGCTGTTTTGTCTGGCTCTTGCCCCCGTACTGGTTGTGCCGGGTGATGCCGCTGGTGCGGGAGGTCGCCTTGCCGAGACGGTCTCCTCCTACCTCCGGCTGCACGCAACCGACCCCGTTGCCTGGCAGCCATGGGGGGAGATGGCCCTGGAACAGGCGCGGCGGGAGGAGAAACTCATCTTTCTCGTCGTTGGGCATGCCGCGTGCCGGCGCTGCGCCGAGCTGGAGCGGGAGACTTTCGCCGATCCCGAGGTCGTGGCGGAGCTGAACACACGCTTCATCCCGATTCTGGTTGACCGGGATATGCGCCC
The DNA here is from genome assembly GCA_002753495.1 of Magnetococcales bacterium HA3dbin3. Classification (GTDB taxonomy): domain Bacteria; phylum Pseudomonadota; class Magnetococcia; order Magnetococcales; family DC0425bin3; genus HA3dbin3. The sequence continues at coordinate 8,153 of PEAJ01000073.1, forward strand.
GGACCTTGATGTTTATTGGTCGAAGGTTGCGAAGGCCCTGAACGGCACGACGGATTGGCCGCAGGTGTTTGTCCTGACGCCCGAGCTGTTGCCGGTGTTTGTCGGCAACGATCTGCCGCCGCGTCCGCGCGATGGTCGGATCGGGTTGTTGGATCTCCTGCGCACCCTCGCCAAAACCTGGCAGGAGGAGAGGCCGGGGTTGCTGGCCCAGGGCGAGGAGGGACGGCGATCGTTGCCGGTGCCGGCGACGGTTCAGCTCCCACGCAAGGAGGGCAAGCCGGGAGAGCCGACAAATGAGACCGAGCGCGATGGACGCGAGCGCGCGGCGGGGCGTGTGCTGGCCGAGATCAACCTCGAAACTGGCACGTTTTCGTCGGAGCTTGAGTTTCCCCGTGTCACCGGACTTTCGCTTCTGCTGCGCGAGGGGGTGCGTCTGCAACAAAAGCCTTGGCTGGCTGGTGTGCGCAAGGTTCTCGATCATCTCGCGGCGGGGGGGGTTCGGGACCTGCTGGGCGGGGCATTTCGCCACGGCAGCCTTGATCGGGAGGGAAACCTGCCGCGTTGCGAACTGCTTCTCGCCGATAATGTCCTGCTTGCCCGGCTCTACCTCGAAGGGTATCAGGCCACCGGGGAGGGACGTTACGCTGGGGTGGCACGATCAATCCTCGACGATTTGCTCGCGCGCTTCCGCCTGCCGGAGGGTGGCCTGGCCACCGCGCTGATCGTGACCGGTCCGGGACCGAGCGAGGGCCCGGCTGGGGAGACCTGTGATACCTGGACACCAGCGCTCATCAGGGCAGAGTTGGTGGATGCAGCGGATACCTTCCTGCAGGTCATTGCCCCTGTCCCGGGTCGACAGGATGGCGGGGGTGCCTTGCGGCTGTTGGTGGCACCAACGGAAATGGAGTCGATTCAGGCGAGGTTTCGTGGCGAGTTGCAGCGTCTGGCCGGGGCCCGGGCGCATCGTGCCCCGCCGCGGCGCGATGTTCAGCTCCTCACATCGTGGAATGCCTTGGCCGCCGGAGTCTATGCCCTGGCGGCGCGCGTGCTCGATGATCCGCGCTACCACGCCGTGGCGCGCGAGCTGCTCACCCCGATCCTTGAACAGTACAACCAACACGGCCGGATTCCCCATGTGCGGGTGGGTGACACCTGGGGGAGCGAGACGTTTCTCGACGACACCGCCTTTGTCGTTCAGGCCCTTCTCGAATTTTACGAAACCGATTTCCGCTTCGACCATCTGACCCTGGCGTGGAAAATGTCTCGCGAGATGTTGCAGAGGTTTACCGTCGGCAACGGCGGGATGCTGCGCCTGACCCCGGTTGGCGACAAGCAGGAGATGCTGCCTGATCAGGTGGTGGTGGCCGACTGGCAGGGTCTGCCCTCTGGCAATGCCGCTGCCTGGGAGGCTTTGGCCCGACTCAACCTTTGGCGACGCGACCCCGAGCTGACCGCCCGGCTGGCCGAAATGACAGCTTCCCTTCCCTCCTGGTTGGGGGCGGAGGGGCATCGCGGTGGCGATGTGCTGCGCCTGCTCGACTTTGCGCCGGCCACCGTGCGTGAGGTGATCGTCGTGGGCGATCCGCAGGATACACGGGTCAAGTCGATGCTCATGCCCATCCGGCAGTGCCTCAACCTCGGGGAGGTGGTGGCGGTGGTCACCCCCGGTGCCATGCCGGATGCACAGGCTTGGCCGGGGTTGTCCGGGCGCGAGATGGTGGCGGAGGTGCCTACGATCTACGTCTGTGCACAGGGGCTCTGCCAAATCAAGACCTTCGACAAGTTTGCTTGGGGATCGCGCGAGCAGGGGTGCGATATTCGCAAGTAGGGGTCCCCTCTCCTGTCCTGTTTCAGGGGGCGGGGGCGCGACAGCCGTAGGTGGCTACTATGCCTTCCCACCCATCCCGCAGTCGTCTGGTTCGGGATCTGTTGTTGCCGCTTCTCGGCTGGACGGCGCTGGTGGTCACGGCCATGGTTGTGCATCGCGAGTGGGAGATGGCCAGCGCGCACCCGACCTTCACCTCCTTTGGCGTTTTGTGGCTGCTCGGTCTCTATGCCATCGTGCATGCCCTTCGGCGTCAGGCTCAGCGCGCCCGGGAGCGGGATGCGTATGAAAAATCCCTGAGGAAATCCGAAACGCGCTATCGCCGGATGATGGACCTTGCCACCGACGCCATCCTTATCGTCGATGTCGAAAATGGCCTGGTTGTCGAGGCAAATCAAATGGCGGGGGCCCTTTTCGGGTTGCCCGTCGAGAAGATCGTTGGCACGCGACAGGAGGCGTTTCACCCACCCGGGGCAGCCCCAACCTATACCGCTTTCGATCAGGATGCGCGTCTGACAGGGGGAAAGACCACCTTCGAGTCGACCATCCTGCACGGCGATGGGCACGAGGTTGCGGTCGAAATCAACGCGGGCGTGTTGCTCCTGGACGAGAGAAAGATCATCCAGGCCATTTATCGGGACATCAGCCACCAGAAACGCCGCGAACAACTTCTGATCGATCGCCAGGAGGAACTACACGCCATCCTCGAAAACGCCCTCGATGCCATCATCACCATCGACGCCGATGGCCGTGTTGCCGGGTTCAATCCCGCCGCGGAGAAGCTGTTTGGTTACACCGCCGACGAAGCGAGCGGGAGGATGGTCGCGGATTTGATCATTCCACCCGAATTTCAGGAGAGGCATTGCCAGGCCTTGGCGCGAATGCAGGGTCTCGATACGCGACATCACCCACAGAAACGGAGCATTGAGTTTCCCGGCATCGGCAAGGATGGTCAGCAGATTGACCTGAAGCTGAACATTGTCTCGTCGTTTCGCCATGGCGAGGTGCGGTACACGGCCTTTGCCCATGACCTGACCAAACAGAAGCAGCTTTTGCGATCCCTGCGCGACACCCTGGAGGTGGCCGAGTCCGCCAACCGGGCGAAAAGTGCCTTTCTTGCCAACATGAGCCATGAGATTCGCACGCCGATGAATGCCATCATCGGCATGACCGATCTGGTCCTCACCACGAAACTCTCCCCTGAAGAGCAGCGCTACAACCTGGAAATTGTTCGCCACTCTTCCGATATTCTCCTGACGTTGATCAACAGTGTCCTCGACCTTTCAAAAATCGAGGCCGGTCGGCTGATCCTGGAGAGCCTTCCCTTTGACCTGTGTCGACAGATTGAAAATACTTGCGAGAGGCTGGCGGCTCAGGCGCATCGCA
>PEAJ01000074.1 GCA_002753495.1 Magnetococcales bacterium HA3dbin3
CCTCACGGCTTGCGCTATTCTTGTCCATGGTCCGCTCCGTATTCCGCTGATGGTTGCTACTACTTCCATTCTGGGCTCTTCGAAGCCGTTCGGGAACGGGGCAGACCATACCATTAGATCAGGATGGCGACGTGGCGACAGCGCGCGCGTGACAGGGCGGATACGTTTGGGTATGGCAGGGAGCAAACGAGGTAGACAACACAGTAGGTGCTTGATATGGAGCGGGAATGAGGCGTAGTTTTCCGGTCAGAGGTCGTGTTCCAGGCGCCACTGGCGGGCGCGGAGGTGGGCTTTTTGGAGCTCTTCCGGCATAAGGAGCGTGGCGACGTAGTCGCGCACGGTTTCAACCTCATGCCGTGCCTCGGGAGGGCTCTCCTCGGCGGCAAGACAAAACCAGGCGTAGGCCTGGGTCAGGTCCCGTTCGACGCCAACTCCCTCCAGCAGCATGCCACCGAGGGAGAAGAGCGCGCGCGGATTTCCCCGCGCGGCCGCCCGCAGGAACCAGGCGAAGGCGGCGGCCGGATCCGGTGCCAAGCCCTCGCCGCGCAGCAACAGTGTCCCGAGATTGTGCTGGGAGAGGGGATCCCCCTGGGTGGCCGCGCGTTCAAACCACTTTGCGGCCTCGACGGGATCTTGCGGTACCCCCTTGCCTTCGAGGTAGAGGGCACCAAGATTGTGCTGCGCCTTGGCGTTCCCCTGTTCGGCCAGAACCTTCACCGCCAGGACAAATTTGTGCAGCTCATCGATGATTGTCTACTCCAACGGGGGGTGGTTGGCAGAGTCCCCTTCGGCGGCACCACTTTCGTTGGGGGAGCCGTGCCGCTGCGACACTGCGCTGGCGGTTGGCGGCGCCAGCGCTTGATTCCCGACGTGCGGGGCCTCGTTGCCACTCCCGGCGTTGGATGCGCGATGCCGGGCCCTGGGGCAGGTCTCAAACCGCCGCGACCACGTTCAGCTTGGCCAAGGCGGCGGCGGAGATGGTCACGCGATAGGCGTCGGACAGGCGCCGATGCGTTGGGGCTGCCTCCTCCTGGCTTGGCGTGACCGTGCTCTCCTTGACGCCACGCGCGGCGGCCTTGGCAAAAAAGTCATCCTGCCGTTCCCGCTTTTGGCTGCCGCTGGATTTTTGGGCGCGACCACTCAGATAATTGGCGATGGTGGAGATACTCATGTCGATTCCCCTTCCAATCCCTTGGCATGCTCCCGGTGACCTGGCTTCCTTGCGGATCACCCATGGTTGGCTTGTCGATGACGCATCCGGCGTCCGGCTCCGTTGCGAAGATCGCAATCCATGTGCCAACCCGCGGGGAGTGCGTTGGCGGCGGTTTTGCCGGGAGGCGGGCGTTTTTGGCTTGTCGGTTCCGGCAGGAATGGGGAGGATGATGGGGAAAATTTTGACGCCGATGCCATGCACATTTTTCCACGGGAAAAAAAGTGCCCTCGATGTTTGCCGGGTCAGGCAAACAACGTTGCAGAATCAGTCCATGCGCATATACTGAATCACGCATAATGCAATATAAGGTTGCCAAATAACACTGGGGAGATCGGGGAATGCAGACCACCATCAACATACGCACCCGCCACCGGGAGGAGCTGATTGACATCACCGGACATGTCGAATCCGCAGTACGCAGCAGCGGCATTCGCAACGGGCTGGTCTCGCTCTTTGCCCAGGGCGCTACAGCCGGTATCATGATCCAGGAAAACTGGGACGAAAGCGTGCAGCGGGATGCCATTGCCCTGCTTGCCAAGCTGATTCCCCGAGGGGTCTGGCTGCACGACCATCAGGATGGGAACGGCGATGCCCACCTGAAGTCGGGGTTGGTGGGCCCCTCGGAGTCGATCCCCGTCATTGATGGACACCTCGGGCTTTCGACATGGCAGAACATCTTTTTCTGTGAGTTTGACGGACCGCGCGATCAGCGCAGCATTGTCTGCACCATCCTGGCCGATCGTTGAATCGTCTCGGGAAGGTGGTGTGGTGGAGGGGGGTGGAGGTCGTTGATTTTTTCCGCTTCTCCGCCGGGCGCGTGCCGTGTATGCGTAATCACCCTGATCAAAAGGAGTGGACGATGACGAAACGAGCCTGGTTTGCATGGGGTTTGGGGATCGCCTTGCTGGTCTCGGGTTGGGCGATGGCCGAGGAGATTGGTTACGTCGATACCTCATTCAAGCTCCTGGGACCGGACGACCGGATCGTCATCGAGGCCTTCGACGATCCCAAGATCACCGGTGTCACCTGCCACTTAAGCCGATCCAAACGGGGGGGCATCAAGGGCGGGCTCGGTTTGGCGGAGGATCTCTCGGAAGCCTCGATCGCCTGTCGACAGATTGGCCCGATCAGCTTCAAGGAGGAGCCACGCGAAAAGGAGGAGGTCTTTTCCAAGAGCACCTCCTTGCTGTTCAAAAGGCTGAACGTGGTGCGATTTTTTGATCGCAAGCGCAATGTTCTCGTCTATCTGACCTACAGCGACAAGTTGATTGACGGCTCCCCCAAGAACAGCATTTCCACTGTGCCGATCATGCCATGGAAGAAGGAGTAGGCGTGGACTGCCACCGATGGCTTGGCTGACGGGCGGGGTTGGCGTGGCGGGGAACGGGGTTTCGGGAGGCAGTGGCGATGAGGACGTTCGGACGACTTCCGGTCGTGTTGGCGTTTTCCGTTCTCTTGTCACCGGGGATCGCCGGCGTTCGCGCTGCCTCCGACCCGGAACGCAAGGAGGCTTCCGAGACCGTCGCGCCGGAGACGGCGGAGCAGGCCAAGCTCAAGCGCCGAGCGGCGTTGTTGCAGCGCCTGACCCGCGTTCCGCCGCGCGATCGCGAGGGGATGGAGCGCGTCAAGCGTGTTCTGGATGCCGTCCGCGGCGGGGAGATGGAGCTGGCCGAGCGCCTTTTGGAGCAGATCGAGGCGCTCTACACCACCCTGGAGGCACAGGCGCCGGGGGATGTTCTCAATTTTTTACTCGCCGATATGGCGGCCAGGGATGGAGAGAGAAAACGCCAGCGTCAGGAGCTTGCCGCGGCCGTGCCCTTGTTGCGCAAGGCGTTGGAGTTGGCGCCACCCTGGGCGGTCAAGGAACGGGTGAGCCATCTTGTCGGTCTGGGCAAGGCCCTGCGCGAGTTGGGGAGGTTCACGGAGGCAGGCAAGACGCTTGACGAGGCGCGCCAGCTGGCGGAGAGCCGATTGTCGTCGGAAAACCCCCTGATGGCTGACCTTCTCGATGCCCAGGGGGCGTTGTTGATCGACCTTGATCGTCCGGATACCGCGACGACGGCCGAGCCGCTGCTGCGGCGTGCCCTTGTCTTGCGCGAGGGAGAGCCGGAGCCGATCCCGTTGCTGGTTGCCAGGAGCGTTGCCCGTTTGGCGCGTTTGCGTCTGTGGCAACGGCAATTCGATGTCGCCGAGGAGCTTGCGCGGCGGGCGTTACGGATTCGGCTCGATCAGCTTGCACCCAACGACCTGGAAGTGGCGAAAAGCCTGTTTGACCTGGGCGTCGTGCGGCGCATGCGCGGGGAGTTTGCCACGGCTGAACCCCTTCTGGAACAGGCGCTGGCCATCCAGGAAGAGGGGTTGGATACGCCGCATCTGGACATTGCCGCCACGTTGCACGCACGGGCGGCAATGGCGCAACAGTCGGGAAGGCTCGATGATGCGGAGAGGTTTCTGCAACGTGCCCTGGGGCTGTGTCGGCAATATGGCGGGACGGACTATCCGCTGACAGGTGTCGTGTTGCAGGATTTGGGGCTTTTGTACCTGGAGCGAAAGAGTCCAACCGAGGCGGAAAAATATCTGCGTCAGGCCCTGCTTCATGTCGAGCGGGTCTATGGACCGGAACATCCACGTTTGAACGCCATCGTCGATCCGTTGGCGGAGCTTTATCGATCGCAGGGACGTGATGCCGAAGCCGAGGCTTATCTACGCAAGAGCTTTTCCGTTGCCGAGCACAAATTGGGTGCGCACCACAACCAAGTCGCCGATCGCCATCTGCGCCTTGGCCGCCATTACCGGGAAACCGGACGCCTCGCCGAGGCAGAACATCACTATCGCAAAGGGCTGGAAATCCAGCGGGAGAATGATCCCTCCGGGACGCGAGACACCCGCTGGCTGCGCGAGTATGCAACCCTCCTGCGCGACATGAAACGGCCCCTCCACGCCCGGATGATCGATAACCTGATTGATTCCATCGTTACCGGTGGGCCACAAGCGACAACGATGCCCTCGGTGAGGGTGGAGGGTCCCTGACACCAGGTCGCAATCGCCCATTGGACGTGGATTGGCACGCGTTGATTGTATGCAGGTCGGTACTAGGGGTGCGCAGCGCCTCCCTTGTTCTCCCCCATTTCCGGCTTGCCCACTTTCTCCTTTTCACCCTTTTCTGCCTCGGTGAACAGGATCTTGAGCGTTTCGTCGAGCACGCTGCTCTGCATGGGTGTCAGGCGCAAAAGCACCGGGCGATCGGGCGGGGCGAGTCGATAGCTGTCGGCAACCTTCTTGAAGGGAAACGACAGGGGCGTTCCCTTGTTGTCGATGGTGATGACAAAATCGGGCGGATCAGGCACCGCCGCGCCCACAGGTTCGGCGCCGACGGCCTCCCGCAGCAGCACCTCCTCGACCGCCTGCCAGGCTGACGTTGGCCATTCGCCGCTCTTGTCCCTGGCTGTCGCCGACTTTTTGTCGGTCTCCACGGTTTTTTTGTCGTTTTTCGCCCTTCGCTCCGCCTCCAGATGTTTCCCCTGCTGGTTGAGGGTCAGGCGCTGCATCTCAACCCCGGGGGGGAGGGGACGCAGATCGACCAGCGCATAGGGGGATTTGTCGAGCAGTGTCGTGGTCGTGGTATCGAGGAGCACAAGGTCCGGGTCGCCGGGCCGCTTGCCGAGGAGCGAACCCTCACCGCGCCAGACCAACAGGGTGACCGGCTCGCCCTTGGCGGGTTTCAGGGTCAAGGTCCAGTCCGGTTTTTCAGGTGGCGAACCGGCGATGAAATTGACCACGTTCGCATGGCGCAGACCATCGAGCCAGACGCGAACCAGGGAGTTGGCGGCACGGTCGGCGAAAGGCTTGCTCGTGTGCCACTGCCCGGTTTCGTTCTGTTGCAGGGCGAGTTCATGTCCGTCCTTGTTGACCAGGGTGACGTTGGCAAGCGGCGACTCCTCGATGCCGGCGCCCAGTTGCTTTGGTCGCAGATCCTGCGGTTTGAGGGTCAAACCAACTACCTCGTGCGCGGCGATCATGACCACCGGACCGTCATTGCCCAAACGCAGGTAACGATTGCCGCCGGCGGGGGCGTTGCTCCCGAGCAGCAGCGTGGTCGGCGTGCCCTGTTCGGGGTACAGGGTCAACACCGACTCCGGTTCGGCTAACCCAAAATCGGCCGGCTGCTCGGGTTTGTCGGTGATGCGCTGCTTGAAATGACGGCCCAGGACAGCCAGCAGCCGACCGACCGCCTCCTGATCGGTCAACATCGGAGCCGGGGCGGTAATCTGCCACTTGTCGCCCTTCTTCTCCAGGGTGACCGGCTCTCCGCCCTTGAGTTGCAGGGTGGCCTTGACCACCTTGTCGGCGGGCAGGGCGGAAAGTGCTCGTGTCTGTTCTTCCTGTGCCTTGTTTTTGCTCTCCTGGCGATCAGCGAACCACAACCCCAGGCCAGCGGCGAGCAGGAACAACAACAGGGACAGATTGATGATCCAACCTCGGGACATGATGCCTCCTCGCTCCTAACCAGCCACGCTCAACCGGTGCCAACTCCGCCCGACCGGTCAGCGTGGTTCTCTCCAGCTTCGGGCAATGGGGGGCGCACGTCAGCGTGTTGATGCGGCCCCCCATCGCGGAAAAAATGACCGACCGTCGACTAACGCCTCTTGCGCCTCGACCAAATGGCAATCCCGGTACCGGCAAGCAGAAGTGGGATGCCAAACAGAATGCCCATGAAGAGATATTGTGCCATGTGACCCGGGATCGACAGGCCGCTCTCCTGGGATTTTTTCGGTTTGATGGCGATGAAGCTCTCATCCTCGGCCAGCCAGCGCACAACGTTGAGGAAGAGGGTGTCGTTGCCGGAGTACTGGATGTAGGCGTTGGCGGCGAAGTCGGAATCGCCCAGGGTAACCAGACGGAAGCCCTTATCCTGCACCGCGACCCCCATCCAGATTGGCCCTTTGGTATCCTTGCCTGGGTCGAATTCCACCGTGCCGGAGGAGAGGTCGCCGGTCTCCAGCCAGCCGCGATCGGCGCCGGCCAGAAGGCGGGTCTTGAGCGGGCCATCCGGATTTTTGCTCGGCTCGATGTTGACGCCACAGGCCTCGGCGAAGACCGCGGGCATTTTCATCCCCTTGGTGATGTCGTGGGTGGGGTCGTACTGGGTGATGATTGGTGTGGTCGGACCGGCGCCGAAGAGGCGGGCGACGGGGTCGATCACCACCCCCTCCTGGAAGGTAATCCCGTGCGTGAGCAGGTACTTCTCCAGGCCGGTCTGGGTGCGCGGATCGCGCATGACCAGGATGCGCCCCTTGCCGGCGGTCAGCCACTTCTCCAGGCGTTCGGCTTCGATGGGCAATAGAGGCTTGGTCGGACCGGCCAGAACGATGACGGTGGTGTCCGCCGGGACCGACTCCTCGCCGGCCAGGTTGAGTTCCTGGATCTGGTACCCCTCGCCGCGCATGAGCTGGGTGACCACCTGGTAGGAGGCACGTTCGTCACCGGTCAGGGGGTGCTCGCCGTGCCCGGTCAGGAAGCGGACGGTCTTGACCGTCCCCTTTTGCAGGCGAATCAGGGCGTTGGTCAGGGCCTCCTCGGTGCTTTCGGTCAGCTTTTCCGACTTGTTGTTCGCGCGCAGGAGCACGGTGCCGTAGGTGGTGATCCCCTCCTGGCGGGCGAGGGCGGGGTTGCTGTCCGGGTTGACGAAGGCGATGGTCAACTTGGGGTTGACGACGCGATATTTCTCCAGCAGCTCGGTGATGTCGTGGCGCCGTTCTTTGTCCTCCTGGGCAAACACCGTTGCCGAGACCCCCTTGTCGAAGGCCTGGATCGCCTTCACCGACTGTTCGGCCAGGGTGTGGCGTCCGCTTTTGGTCCAATCCCATTGTTTGGGATAACGGTTGGTGGCGTAGGCCGCCATGATGAACAAGACCGTGAGCAGAAGGCCGGTGATCAGGTTTTGTGTGCGCAGATTCAGGCGTGTGGAACGATTCATCTTCATGGTGACTCTCTCCCTGTCGCCTCTAGAACCCTTCCACCCGTTGTGCCAACAGGCGTTGCCGGGCGAAGGCGAGGCCGGCGATCGAGACAATAACGAAATAGGCAAGGTCGGCGGTGCTGACGACGCCCTGGAGGAACTTCTCGTAGTGGTCGATCAAGGAAGCGTAGCCCAGGAGCCGGCCGATCCCTTCCGCCCCGGAATCACCGAGCCACCCGGCGATCCACAGCAGCAGCAGGGCGCCGAAGGTGATGACGGCGGCGACCACCGGATTGTCGGTAGCGCTCGATGCGCCGACGCCAATGGCACCAAACGTGGCCGCAAGCAGAAACAGACCAATCAGGCCGGAGAAAAACTGACCGGGGTCAGGTTGCCCATAGAGGAAGAGCGACGCCGGCAGCACGGCAATCAGCAGGATGGTCGCACCGAGAAACAGTAGCAGTCCCAGATACTTGCCGAGGATGATCTGCATCGGCGCCAGCGGCGAGGTGGCCAGGGCCGGCCAGGTGCCGCGCCGTTTTTCATCGGCGATCAGGCGCATGCTCATGAGCGGGACGATGAGCAGCAGGAGAACGGCGGTATTGCCGAGCAGGGGCACGACCGTCCACTCGGAGACGGGCATGCCCCCGCCCATGGCGGCCTGACCGTAGGCCTGATATTGCAGCTGACGCAACAGATATTGCTGCACCAGGCTGCCGAACATGTAGGCGCAAATGGCAAACAGGACCGCGAGCAGGGTCCAGGCCAGGGGGGAGAGAAACATGGCGCGCCATTCGCGGATGGCGATGGTCCAGATTGCTTTCATGGGGTCACCTCCGTCGTCGAGGCGGCATCGGGTTCAGCCTTGGTCAATTGCACGAAAATGTCCTCCAGTGAGTGCGCATCCGGTGTCAGTTCGCGCAGGTCCCAGCTGTTGGCGACTGAGCGGCGGACCAGTTCCGGGACCGGGTCGACCTGTTCACCGGGGGTGATGAACCATACCCCTTCCGTGTACGTCGCGGCGGCGACCCCGGGGATCCCCAGAATCTCTTTTTCCCCGGGCGTATTGTTCCAGCGCACGGCGAGGCGTGTGCGTTGCTGGCCGCGCTGTTCCAGTCCGGCCAGGGTATCTTCGACGACGATGCGCCCCTGATGGATCAAGGTCACCCGGTCGCAGGTCATTTGCACTTCAGGCAGGATGTGGGTCGAGAGCAGGACCGAGTGTTCGCCGCCGAGGGTGCGAATCAGCGAGCGAATCTCGCGAATTTGCAGCGGATCAAGGCCGGCGGTGGGCTCGTCGAGGATGACCACATCCGGGGAGTGGACGATCGCCTGCGCGATCCCGGCCCGTTGCCGGTACCCCTTCGAGAGGTGTCCGAGCAGCCGGTCGGCCATGTCGGTGAGGCCGCAGTGGGTCATGGCGCGATCCAGGGCCTCCTTGCGCCGATCGGCCGTCACGCCGCGCAGGGTTGCCAGGTAACTCAGGTATTCACGCACGGTCATGTCGTCGTAGATCGGCGGTGACTCGGGCAGAAAGCCGATTCTGGCCCGGGCGGCCTCTGGCTTCTCCAGGGCGTCCATGCCGGCGATGTGGATACTCCCTTCCGTCGGCGCCAGCAACCCGACCAGGATGCGCATGGTGGTGGTTTTGCCGGCGCCGTTCGGGCCGAGAAACCCCATGACCTCGCCGCGTTTGACGCTCAAGCTGATCCGATCCAGCACCTTGCGCAGGCCGTAGTAGCGGGTCAACTCCGAGATTTCGATCATATTTTCGGACATATGCAATCCTTTCCGTTGCCATCCGTTTTCTTCCGTGTCCCCGGTCGCTGTTTAAATTACAATCACGCCCGCGGGTGCCGGGGGAGGGCGGGGATGGCCGGCGTGCCGCCCTTTCGTCGCTGGCGCGGGATGTGCTCAACATTTAATCACATTCATGATGCATTTTTCATCTTTTGCGAGGCATAACTGATTAAAATAAATGCAACCCCATCTAATTTTTCATCATATGGCCTGGATCCCCGATTTCTATGTGCTTGAAAAAATGATCTGAAACAGGGATTTGGCGGTGTTTGGCATGCTTGTTGCGCCCAGGCGGGCGACCAGGCCCTTCCCCGGCCCGGGCATTGAGTACGAACGGGGAGTCTCCTTAGAATGAAAGAAAAGCGGGTCGCGTTCAAGTCGTTTTGGTGTTGTCGGTGGTGGTGAGGTCTCCCCGCGTCCGGGCCGGGATTGTCGACCTGATTGCCTGGGGTGTCCAGGAATAACGCCAAAAAGGGAGCTCGAGGGCAATTTTCGCTCGCGGCTGCCTTCGCCGTTGATTGATAACCAGTGATTTTCGTAAACCCTAGTGCGCAAGAGGAGTGAATGATCGATGGCTGATCAGGGACAGGTTCGCAAGGTTCTTGACATGATCAAGAACAACGAGGTGGAGTTCGTGGACTTCCGGTTTACGGATTTCAAGGGGAAGTGGCAGCACATCACCGCGCCGGCCGGCCGGGTTGGCGAGGATGTGTTCGAGTCCGGTTTTGGCTTTGATGGTTCTTCCATTGCCGGATGGTGTGCCATTCACCAGTCGGACATGGTGTTCATGCCGGATGCGTCGACGGCGCAGATGGATCCGTTCACCGAGGCCCCCACGTTGGTGTTGATCTGCGATGTCGTCGATCCCTTCACCGGTGAAGGGTACACGCGTGATCCGCGCGCGGTGGCCAAGCGGGCGCAGGCCTACCTCCAGTACACCGGCGTCGGCGACACCGCCTACTGTGGCCCGGAGGTTGAGTTCTTCCTGTTCGACTCCGTGCGCTTTGGTGCTGGCGTCAACTACTGCACGCACCACATCGACTCCATCGAGGGCGCCTGGAACACCAACACCGACTACGAAGAGGGCAATCGTGGTCATCGTCCCCTGATCAAGGGCGGTTACTTCCCGGTGGCGCCGGTGGATTCGCTGCAGGATATCCGTTCGGAGATGTCGAAGGTGATGGAGCAGATGGGCCTGACCATCGAGTTCCACCACCACGAGGTGGCCACCGCCGGGCAGTGCGAGATCGACATGCGTTTCGGGCCGCTGCTGCAAATGGCCGACGCGGTGCAGATCTACAAGTATGTCGTGCATAACGTTGCCCATCAGCACGGCCGCACCGTCACCTTCATGCCCAAGCCCCTCTCCGGGGACAATGGCTCCGGCATGCACACCCACATGTCGATCTGGAAGGAAGGCAGGCCGTTGTTTGCCGGCAACCAGTATGCCGATCTGTCGGAGATGGCGTTGCACTTCATCGGCGGCATCAAGAAGCACGCCAAGTCCTTGAACGCCTTCACCAACCCCTCGACCAACTCCTACAAGCGGTTGATCCCTGGTTTCGAGGCCCCGGTGTTGTTGGCGCATTCGGCGCGCAATCGGTCGGCGAGCATCCGTATTCCGGCGTCCAACAATCCGAAGGGCAAGCGCTGCGAGATTCGTTTCCCGGATCCGGCGGCCAATCCCTACCTGGCCTTCGCCGCCATGTTGATGGCCGGTATGGACGGCATCGAGAATCGGATCGATCCCGGCAGCCCGATCGACAAGAACCTCTACGATCTGCCCCCCGAGGAGTTGAGTGGGATCCCGACGGTGTGCGGCTCGCTGCGCGAGGCGCTGGCGACCATGAGCGCCGACCGCGACTTCCTGAAGAAGGGCAACGTCTTCAGCGACGACCTGATCGACGCCTGGATCGAGCTGAAGATGGCCGAGGTCTATCGGATGGAGCACACGCCGCATCCGGTGGAGTTCGAGATGTACTATTCCGTCTGATCCACTGCACGTTGACGATTGCTTGCATTTGGACCGCCCGGGGCAGCCCGGGCGGTTTTTTGTTCTGCAATCCGCCGCACTTCCTTGCTGGACAACGCAAGGAAGTGCGGCAATGGCCCGCCCCCCTACCCGCGAGCGATTTTCGCGAAAGGCATGCGAAAATCGCTCGCGGGAAGGGGGGCGGAAAAGAAGCAAAACCTCGGCGCTTCGCCCCGAACCCCACCGGG
>PEAJ01000075.1 GCA_002753495.1 Magnetococcales bacterium HA3dbin3
CGCCCCATCACCCGGGGAGTCGCGATCGAGGGCCGCGCACAACTGCCCGACCCAGGCGACGAATGGCACCTGGTCGTCGACGCGATACAACCCCGACATCGCCGCCACCTCACCATGACCGGGCGCCAGGCGCCGCCACAATACCGCCTGGCGATAGGGGGTCAACATATGGGTTTCGTTGGCGATGACAAAGCCGAGGGTCGCTTCGTCCACGGCATCACGCGCCATTTTTTCCAGTTCGAGGACGAGAGTCAGGCTGCGCAGGCGATGGTGCAGAGAGTCGCTCATGATCCTGTCTTGCGTTCCGGAAGAAAAAAGAAAGGCGGCCCGGGGACGTGGTGATAACGAGAAGCACTCACGGTTTCGGCTTCCCGGTCGGATCGGGAAAGTGAACGCGACCGTTCATGCCGGAGACCAGCTCCGGAAACCGACCATCGAGGCGGGCAATCACCTTGACCGATTGGCTTACCGCCTCGACCTGGGGCACCGGACGCACCACCCGCGCCGGGTAGTCGCGACCGGTCTCGTCGATATGCACGGTGAAGGGCATCCCGGGTTGCAGGCGCGGCAACCAGCGCGAGGGGACGATCATCGCCAACTCCAGGTCGGCGTTGTTCAAAATTTCCAGCAGGTGCTGCCCCTCGGTCACATACTGGTGCGCCTGCGCCTGTACGGCGACGACGTGACCGGAAAACGGGGCGTGGATTCGACAACGACTCACCATCGCCTGTTGCGTGGAGACCTCGGCAATGCCACGGGCAAGTTCGAGCCGGTCAAGTTCGAGATCGAGCGGAGAAAACGAGCCCAATTCCATCAACCGGGCATGCACCTCGACCCGTTTGCGTGCCGCCTCCACCTCGGCGACGGCCTTGCGCAGCCGGGTTTGGAACAGGGAGCAATCAAATTCGACCAGGAGATCGCCAAGGGTGAACTTTTCCCCTTCCGCGACGTGCAACCGCTGAATCTTGGCGGTAATTTCCGCACCGATGGTGGTCCTTTGTCGCGGGGTAAGCTGGGCGCGAATCTCCCCGCCACCATCGCCACCCCTTTCGATGAGCGGTGGCGGAGAAACCCCGACCTCCTCCGATGCAACAGGGGAGGTCGGGGTTGGCGAAACTTGAGATTTCGCCGGAGTCGCGGAGGGCATCGGTGCCTTTCCGGAAACAGGCAGCGGTGCCACGACGGCCTCGGGCGTCGCCGCCGCCAGCGGCGCCGAAACCCACAGCGTCAGGAGAAGCGGAAACACCCGCCGCGAAAAACCCCCCGTGTGAAGCCCGACAACCGTGGCATGGCGCGACATGGCACACCTCTCAAGGTCCGTGGTCATTCCACTCTTCTTCCGGGAGCCTGTGGCCATCCCACCGCTCACTCGTTGCCACCCCGTGTCTGCCTGGCTGATCCGGCATCGGCGATGCCCCCCTCCAGGTCGATCGGGGGTGACTGCAACCGGCTCAGGGTAGCGGATCCCCCCGGTGGTGAAAAGGCCGCCTCACCCCTTGTCACCGGTGTGGCGGCCGGAACCACCGGTGGTGGAGGCAAGCCGATTGGCATCGGCGCCAGGGATCGACCCTCTTCCTTGTGCAACAGCTGACGCACGCGCTCGACGGCCACCGCCCGCCAAAAAGCCGCCGCGCGCGACGCATGCGATGGCACGGATGCGCCGGTGGCCGATTCGCCTCCCGGATCTCCCCCCCCGGGGACGGCCGGCGATGACGCAGGAAGCAGCTTCTGCTCCAAAAGCAGGGCCCGATCCCACTCGGTGATGCGCTTTTCAATCTCCCGACTCAAGGTGGCGGGGTTGTTGTCAGCCACCTGTGGCGGCGTGGGGTCGGTCCCGACCGCAACCTGCAACTGACCCAGGGCATTCTCCACCTGCGCAAGCGCCTGATACTGCTGAATGCGGGTCAAAACCATCTTGAGGTGATTGCGAACATGTTCGAGACGCGCCTCGGCGGCGTTGTCGCGCTGGATGGTCACATGGCGCAGGATCTCCTGATCGATGCTGCTGAAATCCATCGCCCGACGGTACTGTTGCAAGGCATTCAGGTATTGCCGCCAGGCGATGTGTACCTGACTCAAAATGGCCATGTGCAGCGCCAAACGCCGCGTTTCGGCGACCGCCTCCTGTGCCTTCGACCACTGAAAACGCTGCGGGGCCATCGCCAGATTGATCAGGTTCCAGGAGAGGTGCAACCCGGCCTCTGCCCAATGCTGATTGACGAGAAAGGAGTTGCTGTCGTAATTGCCGGCAACGCTCAACTCCAAACCGGGAAAGAGCCGGGCCAGGGCCTTGTGCGTCTCTTCCGTGCTGATACGCGCCTGATAGCTCTCTTCGCGCAGCTCCGGCCGACTGCGCAGGGCAAGCCGCTCCAACGCCTCCAGCGGCAAGTCGGTGGGAAAGGCGGTGAGCGTGGGTTCCCTGGCGGCCAGACGCCAGGTGCTTCCCGGCGGCACATGCATCAGGGGGGCAAGTTCGAGGCGGGCTACCGCCAGCTCATCGCGAAACTTCTCCAACTGGACAACCATCTCCAGGATCGAACGCCGATAACGCAACACCTCAAGCGGTGGGCGCAGGCGCTCCCGCCCGGTCTGATCAAGGGTACGCAGGGCGGTATCGGCCTGGTGCAGGGCCTCGACAATCTCCCCTTCCATGGCCTGCGCCGCCCAGGCACGCCAGAAGGCAAAGCGGATCTCTCGCACCAGGTTTTGAATCACCTTGCGGCGGCGTTCGTCGGTGATGAGCAGGCGGTCGGCATCCTGGCGGGCGCGAAAATAACTCACCCCGAAATCGAGGATATTCCAGGTCAGGGCAAGGTCGGCCTGCTTTAAGTTCCGGTTCTGCGATGTCGACGATTCAAGCGAGATGGTGCCATTCTGCACCGACTGGCTGCTCGATGCCGCGGCGTTGGAACGACTGGTATACCCGGCCGAGGCAACGACCCCCGGCAGCATCTCGGCACGCGACAAATCCAACTGGCTGCGCGAGAGCATATCCTCCATCAACTTGAGGCGGTGATCCAGATTGTACCGGATCGCCCGGGCCATGGCGTCAAAAACGGTCACCGACTCCGGCGGCGGCTCGACCCCCTGGAATATTTTCTCCTGGTCGGTGGCGGACAGTCGCGCCTGTTCCGCATCCGTCAAGGCTTGCGGCTGCACGACGCAACCGGCGGACAGGAGCAGCGGAAGCAACCGGCCGAACCACCCTACATCTCTGAGGAACGATCGCCTGGACACGATGTTTTTCGCCAATCAGTTGACAGCGTGACACGCCACCAGCCACCCAAATTCACCCACCAGCCAGCCGGGCGGGTCATGTCGCCCCCGCTCCGGACACTCCCCTGAAGCACCACCCTCAATCGCCACGGAACACGCAAAATATCTGCCATCTCCCCGCCCACACACGTACCCCCGACAAGCTGTTACCCAAAGTTCAAACGACCGCCAAAAGTCATGACGATGACGGCATGCGAGGTGCATGCGGGCCAGGTTACCCTTGCCCCAAACGTAGTTTTTTGGGATAAGTCGGGTTCATGGGGAAATAATCGACGAGGAAGGGGCATGTCCGGGTTCGTGGCGGTGGGGGTGTCTGTCCATGCGCGACCAGGACCAACGGCCAGATTGCCCCGATAATGGAGGGAAGTGTGCAACGTCCGAACTCAGCCCAACAGGCAATCGCCGAAATGAGTTCCTTTTCCGGCCTGTGGGTGCCGGGGTTGACCTCGTTCATCATCAACCTGCTGGGGCTGTTGGTACCATTGGGATTGGTTCAGGTTTACAACCGCATCCTGCCCAATCACGCCTCGCAGACGCTCTCCCTGATGGTTCTGGGCATTCTGGTCGCACTGTTGGTCGAGGCGGCCTTGCGTTCGGTCCGCGCCTACCACATCGGCTGGATGGGGGCGCGCTTTGAACACCGGGTGAGCTGTGGCTCCTTTCGGCGCCTGCTCCACGCCGCCCCGGAGGAGATCGAACGCACCGACAGCAGCAAGTTCATGGAGGGGATGAACGCCATCAACCAGGTCGGAGAGCTCTATTCCGGACAGGCGTTGATGGCGTTGTTCGACGTGCCATTTTTGTTCATGTATCTGTTTTTGATATATAAATTATCTGGCTGGCTTGTGCTCGTGCCGCTGTGCGCCTTGACCCTGATCGGCGTTCCCTCGATCTACGTCGGCCTCGCCCTGAAGCGAACCCTCAAACAGGACATGGTACAAAAGCGGCGCCGCTTCAGCTTTATCACCGAAACCCTCAACCGCATCCATTCGGTCAAGGCGCTGGCAATGGAATCGCTGCTGCTGCGCCGACACGAAATGTTACTGATCAAGGGGTTGAAACAGACCTACGACTTGATTTTTCTCGGTTCGATCATGCCCGCCTTCTCCTCGTTCACCACGCAGGGGATGACGGCGGTGGTCATCGCCCTCGGTGCGATCAAGGTGATGGATGGAGATCTGACGACCGGCGGTCTGGCTGCCTGCACGCTGCTCGCCGGGAGATCGCTGCAACCAATCCAGTCGCTGGTCTCGGGCTGGACACGCCTGCAGGCGGTGCGCATGGCCAGGCAGGAGGTCAACGCCCTCTTCGCCATGCGCCAACGCGAAAACCCGACGGTTGACACCGGAACCGCGCGGATTCTCGACGGCGGCGTGCAACTGAGCGGCGTTTCCGTGGTGGTTGAGGAGCGGCCAGGCTGGCAAGAACCCGGAGGCCCTCCACCACCGGCCCAGACCAAAACCATTCTCGACACCATTTCGCTTACCATCGACCCCGGGGAGTGCATCGGCATCGTCGGCGAAAGCGGCAGTGGCAAAAGCACCCTGCTGAAGCTGTTCACCGGCACGATGCGCGCAAACAGCGGGTCGGTTGCCGTCGACGGCTATGACATCGACGCCCTGCCGCAGCACCTTTTCACGCAAATCGGCTATATCCCCCAGAAGGGGGTGTTGTTCAACGGGACGATCCTGCAAAACCTGACCATGTTCGACGACAGCCGGAACGAGTCGGCGCTGACCATCGCCGCCCGGCTCGGTCTCGACGCGGTGGTCGCGCGCATGCCCAAGGGGTATCTGACCACCATCGGCGATGGGGCGCCCGATACCCTCCCCGCCGGCGTGCAACAGCGCATCGCCATCGCGCGTATCCTCGCCCGCGCACCGAAAATCCTCCTCTTCGACGAAGCCAACATGGCCATCGACTCCGCCGGCGACAACCTCCTGCGCACCTGCCTGGAAAACCTGAAGGGGGAGTGTACGATCGTTCTCATCTCGCAGCGTCCCTCCCTGCTGCGGCTGGCGGATCGCCTCTTTCGTCTGCACGAAGGGCGGTTGCGGCTCGTGGATGATGTGGCGGAGGCGCTGCGCGTGGAAAAACCGGCGGCAACACCAGCCGCGCTGGAGGAGAAAAACCGACAGGTTCCCGTCGCAAGCAACCAGGCCGTGGCACGTGCCGACGTTCTGACACTGCTGGAGCAACGGCGCTCGCTCACCCAGGAGGCGCAGTGGCAGGCCTTTCTCGATGATCTGCACGAGCAAACCCCTTTCTCCCGCTCCCTGAAGGGGCTGCTCACCGCCCTCGGCTGGAAGGGGACGGCAAGACAGCTGGCGGAGTCGGTGCCGCATCTTTCCGAGCGGCTGGACTTGAGTGACCTCTGCTCAATCATGGCCAATTTGCACTACACCTACCGCGAGGCGCGGGGGGATCTGGAGAAGATCGATGCGCGGCTGATGCCGTTGCTGTTCGTCTCCGACCGCAAACGGGTGATGGTTGCGTTGGGCAAGCTTCCGGATGGATCGGTCGAGGTGATCGACGGCGACGATGGAGAGAAAAAATCGCTTCGCGGGGTCGGGCTCGGTCGTGCCTATCTCTTCTCCCCCCCCAACCCCGAGGCGGTGACCATCACAAGTTGGGTGCGCAGCCAGTTGGCGCGTTTTCAGCCGATCATCTGGACGATCATGGGCATCACCATCCTCGGCAACATCATGGGGTCGATGACCCCTCTGTTCATGATGGTGGTCTATGGGCAGATCATCCCGAGCGGGGCAAAGTCGATGGCCCTGGTGCTGCTTGCCGGGCTGCTGCTGGCGCTGGTGGTGGATGTCGTGGTACGCGTGCAGCGTGTGCGACTGATGGCCTATGTCGGCGCCAAGGCGGAACGATCGCTCAGCAGCGGCATTCTCGACCGCATCCTCGCCCTGCCCGCGGCTTACACCGAGCGGGTTTCGGTCGGGGTGCAGGTGGCGCGCATCCGCACCCTGGAGGTGATCCGGGAGATGCTCACCGGTCCCCTCGCCTACCTCTACTACGATGCCCCATCGTCGCTGTTTTACCTGGTCGTGCTGGCCATCGTGAATCCGTCGGTGATCTTCTTCATGGTATTGCTGATCATCGGCTTGATCCTGGTCGGTTTCATCGTCTTTCCGGTGATGCGCAACCGCTCCGAGGTGTCGACGCGATTGGGGGCACACCGCCAGGCCTTCCTGACCGAGGCGCTCGATCGCCTGGCGACCATCCAGGGGGTCCATGCCCAGGAGATCTGGTTCGATCGTTATCGTGATCTCTCTGGCAGGGCCACCCTGGCCGCCTTCCGGCTCAACCAGATCACTGGCCTGCTCGGCACTCTCTCGCAGCTCATCACCATGGCCGCCGCGCTCGGGGTGATGAGCATGACCGCGGAAGGGGTGATGGAGGGCAAGCTCTCCAGCGGCGCGGTGATGGCGGCCATGCTTCTGACTTGGCGCATCTTCGGACCGATCCAGACCACCTTCCTGGGCATTGCCAAGATGGTGCAGGTGCTCAACAGCATGACGCAAACCGATCGCCTGATGGAGATCAAGGGCGAACGCGAGGCCGGTGCCATCGCCCCAATGGGTCGGCAATTTCGCGGCGAGGTGGTGTTCAACCGCGTCTCCTTCCGCTACCGCAACGAGGCTGATCCAGCCCTGATCGGCGTCTCTTTCCGCGCGCCACCGGGGTCGGTGGTGGCAGTGATCGGCGCCAACGGCTCCGGCAAGTCGACCCTGCTCAAGATGATCCTCGGCCTCTACACCCCACAGGCCGGCAGCATCATGATCGACAACAGCGACATCCGCCAGACCGACCCCCTGGAGTTGCGTCAGGGCATCGGTTACCTCCCCCAGACCTGTGACATCTTCTTCGGGACGGTGGCGCAGAACCTGCGTCTGGTCAATCCGGACGCCAGCGACGCCGAACTTGCCGCCGCCGCCGATCGCGCCGGCCTGCTGGAGGAGATCAAAAGCCTGCCACAAGGCTTTGACACCCGCCTGCAGGAGAGTGGCAACGGCACCCTTTCGTCGGGTTTCAGGCAGCGACTCTCCCTGACCCGGGTCTATCTGAAGAGCCAGTCGATCATGCTCTACGACGAACCTGGCAACAATCTCGACGCCGAAAGCGAACGTCTCTTCATGGAGGCGGTGGGCGGTCTGCGTGGCAAGAGCACGGTCTTTATCGTCACCCATCGCCCGAGTCACCTGAAAATGGCCGATCTCGTCCTCTACATGGACGGCGGCTACCTGCGCGCATCGGGAACCCCGGAAGAGGTAACCAAATTGCTGCCCAGCGGCTTTGTCTGACGGTCGACGCGGAAAACGAAAAATGCCATGAGCAAATACAAACTGACCCACTACCTGACCGAGGCTCTGATCCTCGAAGAGGGCGGACTGCCCTGGAAATTCCGTTTTGCCATGCTGGCAAGCGTCGCCGTTTTCATGCTCGCGGTGTTTACCTCCTCGGTCATCCAGGTGAACGAAGCGGTGATGGCGCGCGGACAGTTCCGGCCACGCAGCTTCGTACACAAGGTCCAGCCCGCCGAAGGGGGTATTGTCGACGAAATTCTCGTCCAGGAGGGTGACCTGGTGGCCAAGGGGGCCCTGCTCATGCGCCTCAAGAACACCACCACCACCACCAATCAAGAACAAACCGAGACGCGCCTTGCCAGCCTGCTCGCCCGCTCCGCCCGCCTGACTGCCTTCATCAGTGGCACACAGCCCGATTTCTCCGGCATCGATGCCAAATACAAGGACGTGGTTCAGGACCAGGCCGCCCTGCTGCGCAGTCAAAGCCGGTCACGACAGGCCGGAAACTGGGTGTTCGTCACCCAGGAAGAACAGAAACGAGCCGAAATCGCTCAGGCGGAGGAGGAGATCAAAAATGCCCGCAGTCGTGGCGAGGTCAACGAATCCCTGCTCACCCTGCAAGAGAAACTGGCGAAAAAACAGCTTGTCTCGCGCATGACCCAACTGGAGGCCAAACGCACCCTTCTCAACAGCGAAGGGGAAATCCGCGCCCTCCAGGTGCGCATCAACAAGGCACGATCCTCCCTGCAGGAGGTGATCCTGAAACATCAGGCATTTGAACAGGACCTGATGACCCAGGCCAACCAGGAACTGGGGGAGGTGAACAATGACATCGCCCAAACGCAGGAGGCCCTGAACAAGCTTGTGGATCGGCGGAAGCGTCTCGATGTGTTCGCGCCGGTTTCTGGTCGTGTCCAGAACATGCGTTTCCGTTCGATCGGGTCGGTGGTCGGTGTCGGCGATCTTCTGCTGCAGGTGATCCCGGCCGATGACGACCTCACCCTGGAGGTCAACATCGCCCCCAAGGATGTCGGCTTCGTCCATCCCGGTCAGCCGGTGGTGATGCGGGTGGGCAGCTTCGACTTTGATCGCTTCGGCACCGTGGAAGGGGACCTGATCGCCGTCTCCCCCTTCACCTACATGGATACCGACAAACAGGTCTATTACAGGGGAACGGTCCAGCCGCGCAGTCGCACCGTCGGCCGCTCCGGGCAGCAGTATTTCATCCTTCCCGGCATGTGGGCCGATGTCGAGGTGATCACCGGCGGCCGCTCGCTTCTCGATTATCTCCTGAAACCGATCCTGAGTCCTCTGGCCTCGGCCATCTCCGGTCCAACCTGATCGGGCCATTTTTGGTACCCCTTGCGAGGTTGCGATGCCCACATCCCCCCCCCGGGTTCCCCTGACCGAGCGGCAAAATCAGATCCTGCGCCTGGTGCAAATGGGGCACAGCAACAAGGAGGTGGCACGCACGCTGTCCATCTCCGAAGGTACGGTCAAGCAACATCTCCTTGAGGTCTACCGGCGTCTCAACGTCACCAACCGGACGATGGCGGCCGCGGTTGGGCGACACGGCGAGGCGGAATCGCTCTTTCTGCCCACGAGTGTCGGCAATCCCGAGCCAGCGCGCGGTAAACCAGCTGCTTCCGCAACCTCAATGCCACCGCCACCGGCTTTTCCCCGCTTTACCGCCGCCATGCTGCCGGTGACGGTGCTGCGCGTCGTTGTGCAGGCCTCGGAGTCATTGGTCAATATTCTCGGCAGTCGTGGTTTCGCCCGTTTCAATCATCTGCTGCGCGAGGTGTGCGGGCAGGAGTCACGACGATTTGGCAGCACAATCCAGGGCGTGCCCGATGGCTTGCTCCTTTTGTTCGGGGTACCCCATCTGCGCGAGGATGATCCCGAACGCGCCGCCTGCTGCGCCGCCCGCATCTTTGAACGAACCCGGGAGCTCTGGCAGGAGGAACGGGAGGGGATGGAGTTTCCGGTGCACATCGCCCTGGCCAGCGGTGATCTTGTCCAGAACAGCGACGGCGACACCACCACCCTGCACGGGGCCCTGCTGCAGAGGGGCCACGAGGCGCTGCCAACGCCCGAGCCAGGGCAAGCCGGGGAGATCGCTCCCGTGCGTGTCGATGCACCAACCCGACTGGCCCTGCAAACCCTTGCCCGACGTTATGGGCCGATCCCTCTGCCCCTGCCGGTGACGGACGCGGATGGTGCGCAAAAGTCCGATCCACCGTTTTTGGGGCGCGGCGCCGAACTGGCCACCCTGCACAGCCGTCACGATCTTCTGCTGCAAGGTGAGGCTCGTGCCATGGTTCTCCTTGGCGAGGCGGGTTTCGGCAAGAGCCGCCTGGTCGGCGTTCTGCGCGAAGCATGTTCCCACACCCTCAACCTGCGCTGGTTGGGCGGGGTGTGCCGCGCGGCCGGTCGCCATTTCCCCTGGCACCCAATTTTGCCAATC
Organism: Magnetococcales bacterium HA3dbin3; assembly: GCA_002753495.1. Lineage (GTDB taxonomy): Bacteria > Pseudomonadota > Magnetococcia > Magnetococcales > DC0425bin3 > HA3dbin3. The sequence goes on from PEAJ01000075.1 coordinate 10,063, forward strand.
CTGGAAAATCTGGCCGGCTGTGATGAATCAAAGCAACCCCTGCCGGCACGACGCGCCCGGTTGCAAGAGTGGATCGCCACCCTTCCCCCCACGCTGGCCGCGACCGGTGCCTTTCTGCTCGCCGCTCACGCCACCACCGACACGGCCACGACCAGTCAGCCAACCCCGGAACAGCTGGGTAACGTCGCCGATTTCATGGTCGCCGTCGTGCGCGCGCAGAAGGTGGCGACGGTCCTGTTCCTGGACAACCTCCAGTGGGCCGATTCAGCGACCCAAGCCCTCCTCCCCCTGCTCGTGGAACGATTCAACGGCACCCCGGTCTGGCTGCTGGCCGCCGGGCGCAAGGCAGAACTTCGTCAAACTTCATGCGTGGCCGGCATGGATCCCCTCCCCCTACCCAAGCTCTCGACGCGCTACCTCGCGGACATGCTGCGCCAACTGCTGCCAACCGGGTTCGCGCCGGATTCCGTCCTGTTCCAGCTGGCCCGTTTCTGCCGGGGAGTGCCTCTGTTCGCCGTCGCGGTGGCCGATCATGTTCGACAAAACGCCAACCCGGCAACGTTGGACACCCTCGATGAAACGCTGCTCTTTCCCCCCATGCTGCGCGGATTGATCCTGGAACGTTTGCAGGATGCCGGAATCGACTGGCGCACCGCGCGCGCCATCGCCGCCAGTGGCAAGGTGATTCTGAGCCAACTGCTCGCCCTGGACCTCCACCCCGACCCGGCAACCACCAGGGCCGCCGTCGCGCGCATGGTGCAGGTGGGGCTGCTCGATACCTCCGGCATGGGATCGGGTCAAACCCTGACCTTCACCAACGGCATGGTGCGCGCCGCCATCTGGCACACCCTGCCAGCCGGGGATCGCGCCCCGGAAAAAGAACCGCGCGGAAATGCCCCCGCCCCTTGACCCCAGCACCCACCGGCAGACCCGATTCATCGAGAATCGGGTCCCCCAAAAAAACCGTGGGGGGAAAAGTCACGCACCCGGCCCGGCCCGACGGT
>PEAJ01000076.1 GCA_002753495.1 Magnetococcales bacterium HA3dbin3
GGCATGGGGGCACGGTGGAATGCCCTGTGTCGTGTCGCGTCGCGTCGGGTGGAAGCGGGTATGATTCCAATTCTGAATCAAGGCGGATGGAAAACGGCGGCACGCGAACCGGGAGGGGATGCGCATCCGGGACGACGACCGGCGGGAAGAGGACCCGCGCGGGAGCTGCCCGGTTCGAGCGTGGCATGAACTCTCCGGAGGCGTCCGTTCACGGCATCAACGCGGTGCTTGCGCTGCTTGCCGACCCCGGTCGGGAGGTGACGGCGGTGGCGCTCCTCGCGGGGATGCGCAACCCGCGGTTGCAGGCGGTGGCACAACTGGCCAGGGAGCGGCGAGCGCGGTTGCGGTTTGTCGATCGGCCAACCCTTGACCGACTGGCCGGTGTCAGGGAACACCAGGGGGTGGTGGCCCTTGTCGCGCCACGGGTGCAGCCGGAGTGGCCGGAGGTGGTGGCCCGTTTGTCGCAAACGCCGTGGCCTCTGCTTTTGTTTCTCGACGGGATTGAGGATCCGCACAACCTCGGGGCGATTTTGCGCAGTGCCGCCGCCTTTGGGGTGACGGCGGTGGTGCAGACGCGCGATCGTTCCGCCCCTTTGAGCGCCGTGGCGGAAAAAGCGGCGGCCGGGGCGGTGGCGCATGTCGACCTGGTGCGGGTCACCAACCTGGCGCGTACCCTGGAGGAGGTACGCACGTTGTTCATTCCGGTTTATGGTCTGGAGGGGGCGGCGACAACGCCGCTGCATGCGGTGGCATTCAAGACTCCCCTGGCCCTGGTGTTGGGAAGCGAAGGGAGCGGTTTGCGGCGATTGACGCGGGAGAAATGTGACCAGCTTCTGGCTATTCCGATGATGGGCGGGGTGGGGTCGTTGAATGTGTCGGTGGCGGCGGGGGTTGTTTTGTACGAGGTGTTTCGGCAGCGCGGCGGCAACCTGTGAATGATCGGATTGGCGTTGGGGGGCGGCTGTTGCCTCGGGATTTTCGCGCTTTCCGGCAAAGACGGTCGGGTGGATCGCGGGTTTTCAGGGAAAAATTGACGGTGACATGCCAATTCTGGATCAAAATGGCAACGCAGCTGACAACGCGTGAGCGACGCGACAGATATGTTTGGGTGTTGCGAGGAGCGAACAGGGCAGACAACAAAGTTGTCGCTTGATGGGGAATTGGAATAAGCGGACCGTGGTCCCGGGATTTTTTGCTTCCCGGCAGGAACGGTTGGGCGGATTGCAGGTTTTCACGGGAGGGCGTGCGAGATGGCAAAGAAGCGTATAGGGGTGGTGTTGGCCGGGTGTGGGGTGTACGACGGGGCGGAGATTCACGAGGCAACTTTGGCGCTTTATTTCCTCGATCGGGCGGGGGCGGAGGCGATCTGCATGGCGCCGGATATCCCCCAGCACCATGTGGTCAATCACATCACCGGCCAGGAGATGCCGGGAACGCGCAACGTCCTGATCGAATCGGCGCGCATTGCCCGCGGTAACATCCGCGACCTGGCGACCGTGAGCGCGACCGACATCGACGCGGTGATCCTGCCCGGGGGATTTGGTGCGGCGAAGAACCTCTCATCGGTCGCCTTCGATGGCCCGCGGGCGACGGTAGAGCCGGGAGTGGCCGCCCTCCTGCGCGCGCTGCGGGCGGCCGGCAAGCCGATCGGGGCGTTGTGCATCAGCCCGGCGGTGGTCTCCCGCATTTTTGCCGATCAGGGGCTGACCCTGACCATCGGCGATGATGCCGGTACCGCCGGGGCGATCGAGGCGATGGGCAACCGCCACCAGAACAGCGCGGTCGATGCCATCGTTGTCGATGAGCGTCATAAGATCATCACCTCGGCTGCCTACATGTGCGCCGCCGGCATTGCCGATGTCGGTCGTGGCATCGAGCAGCTGGTGGCTGAAGTGCTCAGGCAGGCTTGACCCATGCACGGACGCCTTCTCTATGCCGCGAGCGACCAGGCAGCGGATATGTTCTACGCCACCGGCGTGTGGACGCCCGATCCTTTTTTGTTCGTGCAGGAGCCATCGGGGCGACGGCATGTGGTGATTTCGGCGCTGGAGATTGACCGCGTGCGCCGCACGGCGCGCGCCATCGATGCCATCCATGACTGGGAACCCCTGCGCCAGCGCCACCTGCGCGAAAACCCGGAACAGACGCCGGAGACGCCGGAACTGATCTGCCGTTTCTTGCGCGAAATCAACCTGAACCATGTCATCGTGCCACGGGATTTTCCCCTGGCGGTGGCCGATACCCTGCGCCAGGATGGGGTGGTGGTCGCGACGGCGACCGGCAGCTTCTGGCCGGAACGCGAGCACAAACGTCCGGACGAGGTGCGGGCGATTCAGGAGGCGTTGGGCATCACCGGGCGGGCGATGCAGGCGGGGATTGGCCTGATTATTGCTTCAAGCATCGGCGAGGATGGCCTGCTCCATCTGGATGGCGTGCCGCTCACCAGCGAACGGGTGCGGGCGCGCATCCACGGTGCCCTCGCCGAGGAGGGGGCGGTCGGGCGTCACACCATCGTCGCCGGTGGGGCGCAAGGGGCTGATCCCCACGAACCGGGTTCGGGTCCGCTGCCAGCGCATTGGCCGATCATTCTCGATATTTTTCCACGTGTCGAAAGGAGTGGCTACTGGGGAGACATGACCCGCACCGTCTGCCGCGGACAACCGACGGAGCGGTTGCAACAGGCCTGGGAGGCGGTGCGCCAGGCGCAGGAGCTTGCCTGTTCGATGATCCGCCCCGGGGTGATGAGTTCCGAGGTTCACGCCGCGGTGAGTCGGCTTCTGACCGAGCGGGGTTTTCCCACCGGCCCCACCACCGATGGTCGCCAAGGGGGGTTCTTCCATGGCACTGGGCACGGCTTGGGGTTGGAGATTCACGAGGCACCGCGCATCGGCGTCAAGGGTCAGACCCTGGAGGCGGGGCAGGTGGTGACGGTGGAACCGGGCCTTTACTACCCGGAGATGGGTGGGGTGCGGTTGGAGGATGTCGTTGTTGTCGAGGCGGGGGGGTGTCGCAATCTGACGGAGTTCCCCAAGTATCTGGTGGTGTGAAGGTGTGCAGGGAGGCACGAGAGGTTTGACCGAGGATGAAAGCGGTGCGTCCGCCGACAGGGGCGCCCGATCCGGAATCGAAACGAGGAAATCGACCATGTGCAAGGAAGGCACGCGCAACCCCTGGGCCGGAGAGGTTTGGGGGGGCACCGGAATGGAAGGGCCATGAAAGTATCTCCCAATCGTGAACAGCAGATATTCCTGATTGTCGGTGGGATCATTTTCGGTCTGATCGTCGTCGTTGTGGTCTACAGCATGATCCAGGACCCGAAGCAGACGGTGGTTGAGGATGTGGTCAAGCGGCCGACGGTGGTTGCCCCGGCCAATCGCCCGACCGAGGATGCCAAGCGCCCCTGGATCGAGACCGTGCGTCCGGCGCCGATTTTTGAGAATGCCCAGGCGCGGCCGGTGATTCCGCCGCCGCGCTCCGATCAAGTGGCCGAGCCGGGAGCGATCGCGGCGCCGGAGGGGGTAACTGCCCCCGAGCAACCCGCCGCCGAGGGTGGACAGAAACCGGCCGCCACGGCACCGACCGCCGCGACGGCCAAAAAAGGGGCCAAGCACCCCCCGACAGTGGCCAAGCCGGCGGCCGGGGGCAATGATGCCATCGGTGCCTGGGCGGCGCGTGAGCAGGTGATGCCGGAGCCGGAGGAGGGGCCGCCACCGAAGGGCAAGCCGGCCGCCAAGCCGGCGCCGCGCCCATCCCCGGCTGAACCGGCGAACACGGCCAAGGCTGCCCGAACCAAGCCCGAGGCCACGCCCCCCCGGGCGGCGCAACCGGCCGCTCCGGCCAAGGAGGAGGCCGACGAGGAGGCACCCGCCAGCACCCCCAGCGGTGGCTACTCGGTGCAGCTGGGCTCCTTCAACAGCAGCGATCGCGCCAAGGCGGTGCAGGAGAAGGTGCGCAAGGTGTCGTTCGAGGGCCATCCCATGCCCCTTTTCCAGAAGGTGAGCACCACCGACGGACAGGCACACTATCGGGTGCGTATGGGACCCTTCGCCACCCAGAAACAGGCCGAACAGGCGGCACAGCTCGTTCAACGCCAAACCGGGCTTGAGGGGAAGGTCCTCTCTCCGGGCAAGTGATGTCTGGCGAAGACCGCCCCCATCCTCATGCCATGCCGATAGGCGTGTGATCACCATAAGGAAACTGTAATGGGTGAGGTCGTCGTTGTCATCGGACCGGGAGCCATCGGACAGGCCATCGCCAGGCGGGTGGGCGCAGGCAAGCAGGTACTGCTGGCCGACCTGCGCGAGGAAAATGCCGAAGCTGCCGCCAAAACACTCCATGGCGCCGGATTCGAGGTAAGCGTAGCCCAGGTGGACGTTGCCTCGCGTCACTCTGTCCGTGCGCTCGCGGAAAGGGCCCAGTCCTTAGGAATTGTTACGGGCATGATCCATGCGGCCGGCGTTTCCCCAACTCAGGCATCGCCGGAAACGATCCTGAAGGTCGATCTGTACGGCACGGCGATCGTCCTTGAGGAGTTTGGCAACGTCATCGCTCGCGGCGGATCTGGTATCGTCATCGCGTCGCAGTCCGGACATCGCCTTCCCGCACTCACGGCGGAACAAAACAAGGCCTTGGCGACAACCCCGGCCGACGATCTGCTCGCACACCCCGCACTCCGGTTGGGTCAAATCGCCGATCCGCTCCATGCTTACCAGATTTCCAAGCGCGGGAATTCCCTGCGCGTCATGGCCGAAGCGGTACGTTGGGGCAAGCGCGGCGCGCGCGTCAACACCATCAGCCCGGGAATCATCATCACACCACTCGCCAGGGATGAGCTTTCCGGCCCGCGCGGGGAAGGATATCGCCGCATGATCGAATCGTGCGCCGCCGGCCGTGCCGGAACACCTGATGAAGTAGGCAGCGTGGCTGCCCTGCTGATGGGACCGGATGGGGCATTCATCACCGGCAGCGACATTCTCATGGACGGCGGCGTGACGGCCGCCTACTGGTTTGGCGAACTGGCCCCGAGATCATGAAAAATGAGGAAAACATCGGGGCTTCGTCCCGAACCCCACCAGGGCCTAAGCTCTGGACTAAGCGAGACATGGCGCGGGCGCGCCACTTCGGACGATGAAAGCGCTCCTTCACGATGAAACCTGCAATCCGCCTGGGGATTTTTGCTGGAAAACGCAAAAATCCCCAGGCAATGGCCCGCCCCTTTAGGGCGATTTTCGCGAAAGGCGTGCGAAAATCGCCCGTGGGTAGGGGGGCGGAAAACCTCGGGGCTTCGCCCCGAACCCGACCAGGGCTTCGCCCTGGACTAAACCAGGGAGCGCGGCCCCCTGGACCCCATTTCCGACGACGCCTCATACCGAGAACCTCCCGAACACGTAAAAGAGTCGACCCGATGGCGGAGCTGCTGACGGAAAACGTGGATCACCGCTACGGCCGCCAACGCGTCCTGAACGGAATCAACCTCCACGCCGGACCAGGGGGATGCGCGGTGCTGTTCGGCGCCAACGGCTCCGGCAAATCAACCCTGCTCGCCCTGCTCGCCACGCGCTACCGCCTGCGCGGTGGCCGCTACCGCCTCAACGGCCTCGACGTGTCGACCACCAGCGGCGAGACCATTCGCCGTCAGCTCATGCTGCTCGGTCACTACACCCACCTGTACGGGCACTTGAACGCCCTGGAAAATTTGCAATTTTTCAGCGATCTGCGCGGCCTGATCCCCAGCATGGAGCAGCTGCGGACGGCCATTGCCGCGGTCGGTCTCGACGGTTACGCCGAACGGCCGGTGCGCGGCTTTTCCGCCGGCATGCGCAAGCGCCTGGCGCTGGCGCGCGTGCAACTGGCGATGCCGTCGCTTTTGCTCCTCGATGAACCCTACTCCGCCCTCGATGCCGCTGGTGTAGCCTGGTTGAACGCCATGCTCATCGCCTACCTTGGCGGCGGTGGCACGGTGATCATGGCCAGCCACGACCCGGAACGGGTGGCCGCCCTGCCCCATATCCCCTACCGCCTGGAGGGTGGACGCCTGTGGCCGATGTCAACGCACAGGGAGGAACCGGCTTGCTGAGGGCTGCCTATCGTATCGCCTGGAAGGATGTGGTCGGGGATTTTCGCAGGCGTTCGACCCTGGCGGCGATGCTCTTCTTCGCTATTGCCGTGCTCGTGGTCTTTCAGGCCGCTTTCGAGCCCGATCGCCAGGAGGCGACACGACTGCTGCCCGGCCTGTTGTGGACGACGGTCCTCTTTACCACCCTGGTCGGTCTCGGGCGGGTGTTTCAGGCGGAAGAGGAGGACAATGCCTTCGAGGGGCTGCTCTTGTCGCCGCTGCCGCGCGGGGTGCTCTACCTGGGCAAGTGGGGGGGCAATCTGGCCCTGACGCTGCTCGTCGAAATCCTGCTTCTGCCCTGCATGCTCGTTCTGTTCAACGTCGATGCCTGGGGGCAGCTGCACCAGGTGTTCGGGGTGTTGTTGCTTGGCACGTTGGGTTTGACGGGTCTTGGGGTGTTGCTTGCCGCCTTGACCCAGGCGGCACGGGCGCGCGAAACTCTGCTGGCCCTGCTGTTGCTGCCGCTTGTGGTGCCGTTGTTGATTGCCGGTGTGCAGGCGACGGGGAACATTCTGACCGGGGGCAGTGACAACGGGCCGTGGTTGCAGCTTCTGGTCACCTTTGATGTGGTCTATTTGGCGATGGCTCCCTGGGGATTTGGCTGGTTGGTCGAGGAGTAGTACCATACCAAGGCGTGAGGTGCCGTCGGAGATGGGGTCCAGGGGGCCGCGCTCCCTGGTGGGGTTCGGGGCGAAGCCCCGAGGTTTTTTCTTTTTTCTTTTTTTCCGTCCCCATTTCCCCGGGCGCATTTCGCATGCTTTTCGCGAAATGCGCCCCCAGGGGGCGGGCCATCGTCTGACGATTTTTGCGTTTTCCAGCAAAAACCGTCAGACAGGTTGCAGGTTTGCAGAGACCTGATACCCATTCGCGGTATTCGCGGTATTCGCGATTCTCTGAGCGAGGATCACGGGCTACAATCCGGGGAGTGTCTGGCCTGACGGCCCACAAGCGACTCGATTCAAGTGCAAATTGGCATGGGGAAAGGGATGATCAACTTTCTGACCCGGATCCAGGCAGCCGTGGGGTGGATCGCCCTGATCGTGCTGGCGAGCGGTCTGTTTCTGGTGCTCAACGCGCCGCCGGACTTTGTGCAGGGCAACTCGGTGCGCATCATGTACGTCCACGTGCCGTCGGCGCAGATGGCGTTGCTGATCTACCTGTTTTTATCGGTGGCGAGCGTCTGGTTTCTCTGGAAGGGAAGCGAAACCGCTGACACCCTGGCCAGCGCCGCCGCCCCGGTCGGTGCGGCCTTCGCTGCCGTCACCCTGGCCAGCGGCTCGATCTGGGGCAAGCCGATGTGGGGGGCCTGGTGGGCCTGGGATGCGCGCCTGACCTCGATGCTCGTGCTGCTGATCCTCTACGTCGGCGTCATGGCCATGCGCGGCGCCCTCGACGAACCGGTCAAGGGGGCGAAGGCCACCGCCATCCTCACCTTGATCGGCGCGGTCGATCTGCCGATCATCCACTTCTCGGTGACATGGTGGCGCACCCTGCATCAACCCTCCTCGTTCGAGGGCAAGGTTGAACCGGCAATCAGGGGGGCCCTGCTGCCGCCGCTGCTGGTGATGGCCCTGGCCTTTGCGCTTATCGCCGCCTATCTGGTCATCCTCAAGACCGGCAACGTCGCCGCACAACGCCGCCTCGATGCCCTTGAGATCGCGGGAGACGACCATGAGTGACTACACGCTCTACGTCGTCGCCGCCTACGGCATTGCCCTGCTCCTCTACGGCGGGCTGACCCTCCACTGGCAGACACAGCGGCGGCGGCTGCAAAGACGGCTGCAAAACGAAGACAAAGGAGGGGAGCATGGTTGAGATCGACAAACGCGTACTCCTTTCAGTCACGGCGGTGGTGGTGGGCGGGGCCCTGCTCACCCTGCTCTACACCTCGTTCACCGACTCCCTGGTCTATTTCCACACCCCGACCGAGATCTGGGAGAAGTCGACCGACTTCAAGGGGCGCAAGGTGCGCATCGGCGGCATGGTTCAGGCCGGCTCCCTGGTTCGCAAGGCCGGGACCCTGGAGGTGAATTTCACCCTGACCGACGGCAAGGGGGAGGTGATGACCCACTACACCGGGGTGCTGCCGGATTTGTTCCGCGAGGGGCAGGGGGCGGTGGTCGAGGGGGTGTGGCGCGGGGGATCGCCCTATTTTGACGCAACCACGGTGCTGGCCAAGCACTCCGAGGATTACGTCCCGGTCTCGATGAGCCAAGAGGGGCTGGAGCGGGCGCGGCGTTCCATCCTCAAGTCGGTGCAGTGACCGCCGTGTGGATCGAGGTTGGACATTTTGCCGCCTTGACCGCCCTGGTGCTCGCCTTGTTGCAAACCGGCGCCGGTATCCGCGGCGGGGTGGCGGAACGTCCGGTGTGGCTGCGGGTGGCCAAACAGGCGGCGCTGATGGTGGCGGTGCTGCTGACCGTGGCCAATCTCTCCCTGGTCATCTCCTTCCTCCAGCACGACTTTTCCGTCCGCTATGTGGCGATGCATGCCTCGTTGCGGCTGCCGGTCTTCTATCTCGCCACCGCCCTCTGGGGCGGACATGAAGGATCGCTGCTCTTTTGGGTGTGGTTGCTGTCGCTCTTCTCGGCGGTGGCGACCTGGCGCCACTGGACGACGCACCCGCGTTCGCTGCCCTGGCTGCTCGCAATCCTCGGCGCGATCCTGGTTGGCTTTCTGCTGCTTGTGCTTTTTCTATCGAGCCCGTTTGAGCGTCTCTTTCCCGCTCCCGCTGACGGCCGCGATCTCAACCCGATGTTGCAGGATCCGGGGATGGTCTTTCATCCGCCCTTCCTCTACCTCGGCTATGTTGGCTTTTCGATCCCTTATGCCTTTGCCATGGCGGCGTTGATCCATGGTCGGTCGGGCGCGGAGTGGGTGCTGGCGATGCGTCGCTGGACCCTCTTTGCCTGGGCGATGCTCTCCACCGGCATCGTCTTTGGCGCTTATTGGGCCTATTACGTGCTCGGCTGGGGCGGCTATTGGGCCTGGGATCCGGTGGAGAATGCCTCGTTCATGCCTTGGCTCACGGCCACCGCCTTTCTGCACTCGGTGATGGTGCAGGAGCGGCGCGGGATGTTTCGCACCTGGAACCTCTTTTTGATCATCACCACCTTTGCCCTGTCGCTGCTTGGGACCTTCCTGGTGCGTTCCGGGGTGTTGTCGTCGGTGCATGCCTTTGCCAACGATCCCGGGCGCGGCGTGTTCATTCTCGCCTTCATGGCGGTGGTGCTGCTCTTCTCTTTTGGCGTTCTCATCCTGCGCGCCGATCTCCTCAAGAGCGACGCGGCACGGCTTGATTCCCTGGTCTGCAAGGAGAGCGCCTTTCTTTTCAACAACCTGTTTTTTGTTGTCGCCGCCCTGACCGTGCTGCTGGGGACGCTCTATCCGCTGGCGATGGAGACGCTCGCCGGGGCCAAGGTTTCGGTCGGTGCGCCGTATTTCAACAAGGTGTTCGTGCCGATCATGCTCGGCATGCTTGCCCTGATGGGGGTGGGTCTGGTCATCCCCTGGCGGCGGGGGTCGGGGCGATTGTTGCTGCGCGAGTTGGCCCCTTTTCTCCCGCCAGCCCTGCTTGCGCCTCTGCTTGCCTGGTTTGGTGGAGTGCGGCACCCTTACGGTCTTATCGGCATCGGTTTGGTGGTCTTCGTCTTTGCCACGCATGCGCGGGATTTTTATCGCGGGGTGAGGACGCGTCGTCGGCAGGAGGGCGTGTCTTTGTTGTCGGCCCTGGGACGGCTGATCGCGCGCAATCGGCGGCGTTATGGCGGGGTGATCACCCATTTGGGCATTTTGCTGATGGTCGTCGGCTTTATCGGTTCGGGGTTGTTGCACCAGGAGCGGGATCTGGTGCTGCGTCCGGGTGATGTCACCGATATCGGCCCCTGGCGGCTGACCTTCGAGACCCTGCGTCCGGTTGCGCGTGACAACTGGCAGGCGGACGAGGCGGTGGTGCGCGCGGTCAAGGGGGAGGTGACGCGTGTTTTGTTGCCGCAAAAGCGTCTTTACCATGGCAGTCCGCAGCCGATGGCCGAGGCAGCAATTTATGCCACCTGGCGGGAGGATCTCTACGTTGTCCTTGGCGATGCGGTTGGCGAGGGGGGACGGGCTTTTCGCATCTATCTCAACCCGTTGGTGCGGTGGATCTGGTGGGGGGCGGGGGTGATGGCGCTGGGGGTCGGGGTGGCCTTGACCCAGGGCAGAAGGTTGCCACGCAGGAAAGAGCCAGTCGGCGAGGGGTAGGGGTCATGGGGTGGAAGGTCTCTGTGGTGTTGGTGGTGACGGGCATTTTGATTCTGTTTGCCTTGGGTCTTGGCAACGATCCGCGCGTGATTCCGACGCCGCTGATCAATCGTCCGGCGACCGACTTCACCGCCCCGGCGCTTGATGGTGGCGAGGCGATTCATCTTGAAGCCCAGCGCGGGCGTTGGGTGTTGCTTAATTTTTGGGGGTCGTGGTGTGGCAGTTGTTTGCAGGAGCATCCCTACCTGATCGAACTTGGCAAGAAGGCGGCGGCACGCAGCGACTTTGTCATCATTGGCGTTGATTTTCGCGACACCATCGAGGGGGGGCGGGCCTTTTTGCAGCGTTACGGGGCGACCGGTTACCGGCATGCTTTTGATCCGGAGCAGCGTATTGCCATTGACTGGGGGGTTTATGGTGCGCCGGAGAGTTATTTGATTGATCCGGGTGGGCGGATTCGGCTCAAGCATACGGGGCCGCTTTATGCGGGGTGGTTTGAGCAGGTGGCGTTGCCGCTTTTTGCGCAGGGGGGAGGGTCATGACAGGCCTGTTCCTTTTTGAAAGTGGTTGGGGGTCCGGGGGCGGCTTCGCCTGCCCCTGGCGGGG
>PEAJ01000077.1 GCA_002753495.1 Magnetococcales bacterium HA3dbin3
CTCGATCGAATTGCTCCTGACCTTGCCGATTCGTACCGTGGAGGCGGTCCTGGGCAAGTTTCTCGCCGCTTGGTGCTTCACCGCGGTGGCATTGGCGCTGACCTTTCCGCTCTGGCTGACGGTCAACTACCTGGGAGAGCCGGATAACGGCGTCATTTTCGCAAGTTACATCGGCAGTCTGTTTCTGGCCGGTGGGTTTCTCGCGATCGGCTCGTGTCTATCGGCGGTCACCCGCAATCAGGTGATCGCCTTTGTCATCACGGTGACAGTTGGATTGGGGTTCATCCTGAGCGGACACCCGTTGGTGCTTGAGTTTTTCGGCGGTTGGGCACCGGTTATGATGCGCGAGACGATTGCCTCGTTCAGTTTTTTGACCCACTTCACCAACATCGGCAAAGGGGTGATCGATCTGCGCGATGTCGTCTATTTTGGTTCGCTGGTGACCTTCTGGCTCTACGCCAACGTCCTGCTGCTCGAACAGCGCAAGGGGGAGTGAGACGATGGCGAACCGCGCGGCACAGAGGGTTCATTCCGGAGGCCGGCTCCTGCTTGCCTTGTTTCTGTTCCTTCTCGTCAATCTGGTGGCCAATCAGCAATTGAAGTCGGCGCGCCTCGACCTGACCGCCAACCACCTCTACACCTTGTCGGAAGGGACGCGGCGCGTTCTTTCCAACCTGCAGGAGCCGGTCGATCTGTGGCTGTTCGTCTCTCGCTCCCTGGTCAATAACGTCCCCGGGATGGGGCCGCACGTGACGCGCATCCAGGATCTGCTCGACGAGTACGTCCGCGTCGCCGGGGAGAAGCTGCGGGTGAATATCATCAATCCCGAGCCCTTCTCCGAGGAGGAGGATTTGGCCATGGATGCCGGCTTGCGTGGGGTTTCCATCCCTGGTGCCACCGGCAAGGTTTATCTGGGATTGTTGGCGCGCAGTGGTCAGGAGCGTTCGGAGACCATCCCCTTTCTCCTGCCACACTGGGGGGAGCAGCTGGAGTATGATCTCACCGCCCTGATTTTTCGCCTGACCCGAGCCAAGAAGCCGGTCCTCGGCCTGCTCTCGACCCTGCCGCTGGCGGGCGTGCCGGCCTCCCTTCTGCCGGATGGTCCCGCGGCCAAGCCGCCGTGGGGGATTTACAAAGAACTGGAAAAGTTTTTTACGATCAAAGCCATCCCGACCGGTGACGAAAAGATTCCCGGCGATGTCGATCTGCTCATGGTCGTGCATCCGCGTGATCTGCCGACCCCGGGTCTGTATGCGATCGATCAATTCGTCCTGAGTGGCAAGCCGACGGTGATGTTTGCCGACCCGTTTTGTCAGGCGCAGGAGAATGCCACTCCCTGGCTGGCCAGCTCCCTGCCCAATCCGTTGCTGACCGGCTGGGGGGTGGGTGCGAGCAAGGAGCAGGTGGCGGCCGACCTGCAAGCCGGGCGCAAGATCCGCTTCAACAGCGTTGAAACCGGAAGCACCTTGATCAACTATCCGGTATGGATCGATGTAGGCCCGCGGCAGTTGAACCGGTCGGATCCCATCACCGCCAATCTGGATCAGGTCACCCTGGCGACGGCGGGGATCATCTCCCCCCAGGCCGGCCATGGGGTGCGCATCGAACCACTGGTCATGACCGGCGAACAGGGGGGGCATTTCGATCTTGGCATGCTCGGCCCGACCTCCTCTCCGCAACGTTTGATCCAGGAGTACAAACCGGAAGGAGCGGCGATCCTGGCTGCGCGCGTTCGCGGTTTTCTCCCCTCGGCCTTTCCGGCCGGGCGTCCTGTTCCAGGCTTTGGCGAGGCTGAGCGCTTGCGTGGTCACCTGAGCAACCCCCAGGGGCCGATCAAACTGGTTTTGGTTGCCGACTGCGACCTCTTGCAGGATCAATTCTGGCTGCGGCGGGTGGACTTTCTTGACATGCCGGTTGATATTCCCTACACCGCCAACGGTCGGCTGGTGCTGAACATCCTCGATGACCTGCTCTCCCGTCCCGAATTGATCAGCGCCCGCAACCAGAGTCGTTCGCAGGCGGCACGCCCATTTGCGCGGTTGCAGGCGCTGCGACAGGCGGCCGAAATCCGCTCGCAGGAGATCCAGAAGGTGCTCAACCAGCGCTTCCAGGAGACGCAAAAGCGCTTCATGGAGTTGCAGAAACAACAGGAAAAGGGTGCTCAGCCCAGCCCGGCGCAAACGGCGGAGGTGGAAAAGTTTCGTCAGGAGCTGCTCACCATCCGCAAGGAGCTGCGGGATGCCCAAAGGCACCTGAATCTGGAGGTGGAACGTATGCAGGGGTGGATCCGGCTCGTCGACATTGGTCTGGCGCCGCTGCTGGTTGGCGTGGGTGGGGCTCTGGTTGGTGTGCGGCGGCTGCGCCGGTCGCGGCAGGCTGCGGCCAATCGCCAAAACGGGTGATTGTCGGGCATCCCCGTGGTATTTTCACCATCGCCCGATTGCCTTCACGCCGCCTTTGTGTCATTTTTCCAGCGTGGGCAGAGCTCCTCGGGGGTTGGGGCATGGGGCCTGGGGAAATCAAGCAGGGGAGTGCAGCATGGTCACCGACGAGGCCACCCTCAAGCGACAGAAACGTTTCCGCGAACGCCGCCTTGACTCGGGGCAGAAGCGGGTGGCGGTGTGGCTTCCCCCGGAGGTTTTGGCGGCACTGGAACGTCTGAAGTCCCAGGAACCAGGCCTCACCGACGCCGCGGTGATCGGTCAGGCGCTGTTGGCCGGAGCGGAGCTGGCGGGAAAGAAAAAGCCGGTTTTGCCGGACAACCCGGCGGTGATCCAGAAACGGCTGGAAAACCTCCTGCAGGCCTTTCGCGACCTCAAGCCCGACATTCAGCTTCACGCCATCCTCGCCTTTGCCATCCTCGGCAACCGCGGCGAGGTGGACATGGTCCAGCTGGCGGAGGATGTCGGCAAGTCGCGGCTGGTGACCATGTGGGATCTGCAGGATTTTCAGGAACCTCCGCACGGACGCAACACGGCCATGGGCCTCGTGCAGTTCGAGCACCCCCTGGGCACGCGCCATCAGCCGGGGCCCATGCGCTTGACGCCCAAGGGGGAGGCGTTTTTGCTCCGTCTGGGGGAGATCATGATGGGGATCCAGCAGGGCAGTGTGGCAACGCCCCAGGGTATTGCCGTCGCCAAGCCCGGGTGATGATGCCCGTTCCAGATCGGGCGTCGTTCGCCTTTTGTTGACCGTCTCGTATCTGTCTGGATCTGGAGTGGGCATGACACCGCGACGCCCTCCTGGCCCCGGGTTTGATCCTGCCTTCTCTTTTCCCTCCCTCGGAGAGTGCCCCCTTGAGTGACCTCGCGCATTGCCTGGTCTGGAATGTCGACCCCGTGGCATTTTCCCTGGGTTCGTTCCCGGTGCATTGGTACGGTGTGCTGTTCGGTTTGGGGATTGTTTTGGGTCACAGCCTGCTCTCCTGGCAAATGGAGCGCGCGGGATACCCTGAGGGAAGCGACCTGCAACTGACCTGGGCCCTGGCACTGGGCATGTTTGTCGGCGCTTTTGCCGGGCACCGCCTGTTCTACGAGTGGGACCGGGTGGTAGCCGATCCCTGGGGAGCCTTTACCTTCAAGGGGCCAATCGTCGGTCTTTCCAGTCACGGCGCCACAGTGGGGATCCTGCTCGCGCTTTACCTTTTTCACCGCTGGAAAGGGGTTGCCTTTTTCGATCTGGCCGATCGCATCACCTTCGGCACGGCCCTGGTCGCAACTTTCGTGCGCCTCGGCAACCTCGCCAATTCGGAGATTGTCGGCAAGGCCACGGGCGTTTCCTGGGCCATTTGCCTTCCCCGCCATGATATCGGCAACGTGTGGGTGCCACGACACCCGGTGCAGCTCTACGAGGCCGTTGTTGGCCTTGTCGTGCTGGGCATTTTGCTCTGGATCGACCGCCAGGCGGGTGGTGAGCGCCGACCACCTGGCCTGCTCATGGGGGTCTTTGCCGTCGGCTACTTCGGCTTGCGCATGCTGGCCGAATTTTTCAAGGAACCCCTGGTCCTGGGAGCGGATGCCCCACTCTCCATGGGACAGATCCTTTCATTGCCATTTTTTTCGGTCGGGATTTATCTGCTCTGGCGTGCCTGGCCAGGGAGAGAGCGCGCCAGGTGAGGGGTACCCTGCCGGAAGTTCGGAATCCGTGCGTCACTGTGCCTTGTGTATCCAGACCCAATCCTGAACGCCGCCGGCAGGTTGGTAACCGCTGACCGACCCTTCAAGAATCTTGAGTATTTCCTGGTAGCTGAAGTCTTTGGACGCCTGTGAGAGACGCGCCAGGTCCCGCTGGATGCGCTCCCAGGGGAAGGACTCCTCCTGGGCGTGCAGGATCATCTCATGTTCTGTCGGCAGGAGGTTGTTGCCGATCAACAGCTCCTCATAGAGCTTTTCCCCTTCGCGCAGGCCGGTATAGGTGATTTCGATGTCACCCTGGGGGTTGTTTTCATCCTTGACCGTCAGTCCGGCGAGGCGAATCATGCGCCGCGCAAAATCGTCGATGCGTACCTGTTTGCCCATGTTGAGGACGAAGACATCCCCCCCCCTGCCCATGGACCCAGCCTGAATCACCAGCTCCGCCGCTTCGGAGATGGTCATGAAGAAGCGTTCGACATCGCGATGCGTCACCGTGACCGGGCCGCCACGCTTGATTTGGTCGCGAAACAGCGGCACCACCGAGCCTGAGGAGGCCAAGACATTGCCGAACCGCACGGCGATGAAGCGGGTGCGCACGTCGGGCAATTGTGCCAGTCCTTGCAGAATCAATTCGGTGAAACGCTTGGTTGCCCCCATGACGTTGGTCGGGCGCACTGCCTTGTCGGTGGAGATGAGAACGAAGGTTTCCACGCCTGCCGCGTTGGCCGCCTCCGCCAGGTGCAGGGTGCCGAAAATATTGTTCTGTACCCCCTCGATCGGGTTGCGTTCGATGATCGGAACGTGCTTGTAGGCCGCGGCGTGGTAAATGGTGCGGACCTCGAACGACTCGATCACCGACTGCATGCGCTTGCGGTGTTCGGTTGAGCCGAGAATCGGGATCAGCTCGGGCTTGTCCGGCATCCTGTCGAGAATGCGCCGCAGCTCCTGTTCGATCGTGTAGAGGGCAAACTCCGTTCGTTCGACCAGCACCAGGCGTTTCGGGGCGAGGTGGAGAATCTTGCGACACAGCTCCGAACCGATCGATCCGCCTGCCCCGGTAACCAGAACCGACTTGCCGCGAATGCAGGCCTCCATCAGCACCCGATTGGGCTGCACGGGGGTTCGTTCAAGCAGGTCCTCGATGCCAACCTGCTCGACATCCTCGACCTTCTTGTTGCCACTGGCGATTTGACCAAGATCGGGGACCACCATCACCTGGGCGGGGACATCCTCCAGCGCGCGGATGATCTCCGAACGGCGAACCCGATTGACCGAGGGCATGGCCAGCATGATCCGCTGGACGCCATACTGTCTGACCAGATCCGGCAGATCCCTGGGCGCGTGGACCGGCATGCCGAGCACTTCATGGCCCTGGATTTCCTTGTTGTCGTCGATGAAAAAGAGAGGCTCCACCTCGACGCTGTGCTTGATGGCATTCACCAGACGGACGCCAGCGTCACCGGCACCATAGACGGCGACCGGAATGCGCTTGCGTGCGGGGTTGGGGCCGGAGACCAACAGGAAGCGCACCAGCACACGGCTGCCGCCGACCAGGATGAGCAGAAGCATCCCCTCGGGGAGCCACACCGCCGGCGAGAAAAGGGGGATGTCAAGAATGCGCGCACCGACGACCGTCAACAAGACGCTCAAGGTAACCGCCTTCAGGATACCGAAGACTGCCTGTGCCTCCATGAAGCGGACGATGGCCCGATACAACCCGAAGTGGTGAAAGACCGGGAACGAGACGATAATCGCCAACGGCATCGCCACCCAGCCGACACGAAGCGCCTCCGGGAAGAGGACATCATAACGGATCGCAAACCCACCCCAGATGCTGGTCAGGATGGCGAACATGTCGAAGTAGAGCAGAATGAACTGCTTCGTGCGGCGCGACCGCGTCAACAGATAGGAGGAAAACTCTCTCCATAACCTGTTGTTTTTCAGTCTTTTAACCATGTCGTACCCGCATCATCATGGCGACCGGCCGTGTTCTCGCGGACCCAGGCATGTCCGCTCTTGAGCTTCCCGCGGAGGCCCTCGTCATGCCAATTCCATATCAAGTGGCGGCGCTGGCCCGCGACGCGGCACGCCGAGGGAGCCCTCAACTTCCGAGCGCGAGCAAAAAAAATCGCGGGCGACGTGGGACCGACACCATACCATTTTTGCACCCGAGATCAAGCACCGGAATCATGTCTATCTCCGCCCGAGGAAACCGCGGCGCGCCATTGGGAGTGTGAACCTGGCCATCATGATCAGGAAGGCCATGAGGGTCAAAGTCAGAAACGGCAACGTACCCGCCAAGGGTACTAGCAACAATTCGGCCAGAAAGGCCGCAAAGACCATGAGTGCTGAAAAACGGTCAAGCACCGTCAGACCAGCCGTGCGTGCCATCTTGGACAGCTCAACGTACATGAGACCGATGCCAACCATCACGATGACATCTCCCAACGCAACCTGAAGTGCCGATTGCCGCAGGGGCACGGTGAAAATTGTCTGCGCAAGAAGCTCGGAGCGCCGCGTCGAACCGTGCAGCAAAAATGCATTGTAGAAAATGAGCAAATACGCAAACACCGGTATGGAACGGATCAATCTCATGACCCCAACCCTCTCTTTCCTTTCCCTGGATTCGACAGCGCGGCACGATCTCTGACCCGCGGTTATCCCTGCCACCTTTGAGGGCTTTTTTTTTCTTTCCGGCCCTTGCGGAAAAATCAACGCATTCCCATATCGTCTGCAGCGACCGTGCATGCCGAAGACGGCCGGACGCGTCCCCGTTGTCGTATGGGGTAGCCTATCTTCGTTTCGGATTCAAACCTTTTTGTTGCGCTAGAGGGGCAGTTGCGGCCATGAGTGAGGCAATCGACAAAGAGACAAGACCGTTCCAGACCGAGGTGCGGCAATTGCTGGACTTGATGATTCACTCCTTGTACAGCAACAAGGAGGTGTTCTTGCGGGAGCTGATTTCCAACAGCTCCGACGCCGTCGACAAGCTGCGTTTCGAGGCGTTGTCAAACCAGGGGCTGTACGAGGATGCCCCCGATCTTGCCATTCGCGTCGTCTTCGACAAGGCAGCGCGCACCTTGACGGTGATCGACAACGGCATTGGCATGAGCCGCGACGAGGTGATCGCCAATATTGGCACCATCGCCAGGTCCGGGACGCGGGAGTTTTTCAAATCCCTGACCGGCGATCAGGCCAAGGATGCCTCCCTGATCGGCCAGTTTGGCGTTGGGTTCTATTCGTCGTTCATCGTTGCCGACCAGGTCACCCTGAAAACACGCCGCGCCGGATGCCCGGCGGCGGAAGGGGTGATGTGGAGCTCCAGGGGTGATGGCGAATACTCCCTGGAAGGGATCGAAAAATCGACGCGCGGGACCGAAGTCACCCTGCACCTGCGCGAGGGCGAGGATGAGTTCCTCGACGACTGGCGCCTGCGTTCGATTATCCGCAAATTTTCCGACCATATCTCCCTGCCGATCCTGATGGAGAAAAAACCCTTTGATGCCGGTGACAAGGAGGAAGAAAAACCGGAAGAGAAGGCAGAGGGCGAACAAGAACAAAAGGAGCCCAAGGAACCCCCTCCGCCAGAGTGGGAGACCGTCAACAAGGCTTCCGCCATCTGGACCCGCGCCAAGGGCGACATCAAGGAGGAGGAGTACGAGGAGTTCTACAAGCACGTCTCGCACGACTTCGAACAACCCCTCGCCCACCTGCATGTCCGCCTGGAAGGGAAGTACGAATACACCCTGCTGCTCTACCTCCCGAAACGCGCCCCGTTTGACCTTTGGGACCGTGAGCGCAAACATGGCGTGAAGCTCTATGTGCGGCGGGTGTTCATCATGGACGGAGCAGAGGAACTGATGCCGCGCTATTTGCGCTTCGTGCGCGGCGTGGTTGATTCCGCCGATCTGCCCCTGAACGTCTCGCGCGAAATTTTGCAGAAGAGCCCGATGGTCGAGGCGATCCGCAAAGGGGCGGTCGGCAAGGTGCTCGGCATGCTCGAGGAGATGGCCGAAAAAGAACCCGAAAAATATGCCGAATTTTGGAAGACCTTCGGCGTGGTGTTCAAGGAGGGGGTGATCGAGGATTTTGCCAATCGCGAGCGCGTCGCCAAGCTCCTGCGCTTTGCCACCACCCACACCGACAGTGACGAGCAGAACGTCTCGCTTGCCGACTACGTCGCACGCATGAAACCAGAGCAGGAAAAGATCTACTACGTCAACGGCGAAAGCCACAACGCCTGCAAAAACAGCCCGCACATTGAAATTTTCCGTCGCAAGGGGATCGAGGTCCTGCTGCTTGCCGAGCGGGTCGACGAGTGGCTGGTCAACCATCTGCATGAGTTCGAGGGCAAACAGCTGCAGGCGATCACCAAGGGCGACCTCGACCTTGGCAAACTGGAAGACGAGAAGGAGAAACAGGCGCATGAAGAGGCCAACGCCGGCTTCAAGGAGACGGTGGAGAAGGTGAAGAAGGTTCTGGGCGAGACGGTCAAGGATGTGCGTATGACCCACCGCCTGACCGACTCCCCCGCCTGCCTGGTCGGCGAGGAGTACGACATGACCGCCACCATGGAACGCATCCTCAAGGAGGCGGGCCAAAAGGTGCCAACCTCGAAGCGCATCCTCGAACTCAACCCCACGCACCCCCTGACCGCCCGTCTGCGACAGGAGCAAAACGAAGGCCGGTTTGAAAATTTAAGCCATATCCTCCACGACCAAGCCCTGCTGAGCGAGGGTGGACAGCTGGAGAATCCCGGTGACTTTGTTCGTCGTCTCAATGCCCTCCTCCTGGAGATGGCGGGGGGTTGAGGCTCGCCGGCCGCACACGCGCGCCATCGCCTGTCGCGTGTGCATCGTGTAGGATCAAAGACTCCCCCGGTCACCGCCGGGGGAGTTTCGTTTTCAGGTCTCCCGCTTTGGACGATCATGCTGCGGCTGGAAAAAATCAGTAAGCGTTTTGGCGCGCGCCTGCTCCTGGAGAGTGCCGATCTGGCGATCCACGGCGGTGAAAAGGTTGGCCTGATCGGCCCCAATGGTGCCGGCAAGACCACTCTCTTTCGCATCCTGCTCCACCAGGAGGAGTGCGATGCCGGTCGGGTGGAGGTGTTGCCGCACACGCGGATGGGGATCCTGCGCCAGGAGCTGGTGGCATCGGCGTGCTCGATCCTGAACGAAACCCTGCAAGGGGATCGGGAACTGATCGGCCTGGAGCAGGAACGCGAGCATTGCCAACAGCTGCTGCAACAGGCACGTACCCCGGTCGAACAGGAGCAAACCTCGCAGCGACTGGGCGAGATTCACCATCGCCTGGAGACGATCGATGCCTATTCCGCCCATGCCCGCGCCGGGGCGATCCTGATGGGTCTGGGCTTCTCTCGCGCCGACCTCGACCAGCCGCTGGCGGCCTTTTCTGGCGGGTGGCGTATGCGGGTGGCGCTCGCGCAGTTGCTCTTCTCCCGTCCCGACCTCATGCTGCTCGACGAACCGACCAACCACCTTGATCTGGAGTCGGTCAGCTGGCTGGAGTCCTACCTGCAACGTTTGTCGGGGACACTCATCGTTATTTCGCACGACCGGGCCTTTCTCAATCGCGTCACCACGGTGACGGTCGAGATCGACAACGCCACCCTCACCCGCTATCAGGGCAACTTTGACGCCTCCCTGGAACAAAAAGCCGCTCGCCTGCACCTGATCGAGAAGGAAACAGAAAAACGTGCGCAAAAGGCGGCGGAGCTGGAGCGCTTCATCAACCGCTTCCGCGCCAAGGCAACCAAGGCGCGGCAGGTGCAGAGTCGCGTCAAGGCATTGGAAAGACTTGGACCGATTGCCCAGCAATCACGCGAGAAGGCGCGTGCCCCGCATATCCGTCTGCCGGAGCCGGCCTCTTGTGCGCGCGAGGTGTTGACGATTCGCGGCTTAAGCAAGGGATTTGCCGACAAGCGGGTGTTGGCCGGGGTCGGGTTGTCGGTCTGGCGCGGGGAGAAGATTGGCCTGCTTGGGGCCAATGGCTACGGCAAGAGCACCTTGCTCAAGCTGATTGCCGGGCAGTTATTGCCTGACAGCGGTACACTGCAACTGGGGGATCGGGTTCGGCCTGCCTACTATGCCCAGCATGCGGCCGACGCCCTCGATGCCGGACAGACGATCTTTGAGTCGGCACGGACGATCGCCGATCGCGGGATCATCGATCAGGAGATTCGTGCACTGCTCGGCGGGTTTCTTTTCTCCGGCGATATCGTGTTCAATCGTGTCAGCGTGCTCTCCGGCGGCGAACGTGCGCGCCTGGCCCTGGCGCGACTTTTTCTTACCGGCAGCAACTTTTTGCTGCTCGACGAACCGACCAACCACCTTGACATGCATGCCCGCGCCAACCTGGAGGAGGCACTGGAGTCCTACACCGGCACCCTGATTTTGGTGTCGCATGACCGGGACCTGCTCGAAGGGGTGTGCGATCGCTACCTGGTGGTCGGCGAAGGCGTTGTTCGTCCCCTGGAGGGAGGGGTTGAGGCGTACCTGGCGCAAGTGACAGCCACGCGCAGCACCGCCCCCGGGGAGGCATCGCCAGGGGCGGGGGGGGATGATGGGCGAGAGGCCCCCGCCGCCCGCTCCGAGCGCGAGCAACGTCGCCACGCCGCCGATATCCGCAATCGTCTGCATCGGGAGACCCGCGATCTCAGAACCCGCTCGCAGACCCTCGAACAAAAAATCTCCGCCCTGGAGGGGGGAGCGCGCCCTTCTCCAGGGGCAACTGGC
>PEAJ01000078.1 GCA_002753495.1 Magnetococcales bacterium HA3dbin3
TAAAAGTGGTTGGGGGGTCCGGGGGGAGGCTCCGCCTGCCCCCCGGCGGGGTCTGGGGCGGCGCCCCAGTGGGGTTCGGGGCGAAGCCCCGAGGTTTTTTCGCCCCCCTACCCACGGGCGCATTTCGCACGCCTTTCGCGAAATGCGCCCCCAGGGGGCGGCCATTGCCTTGGAATTTTTGCGCTTTCCAGCAAAAATTCCAAGGCGGATTGCAGGTTTTCAGAGGATTGCAGGTTTTCAGAGGTGCCGGCATTGTCCTCTTCTTCCCCGGCGTCGCTTTTTGCCGCCTGTCGGGGGTGTCTGTCCAGTTACTGGAGAAGTGTCGATGAAAAAATTGATTGCTACCGCATGGTTGATCGGGACTGTGTTTCTTGCCTGCCCACCCCAGGGGTTCTGCGATGACCAGGAGGAGGCGACCCGCATCCAGGAGAGGGCGGAAAAAGGCGACGCGGCGGCACAGTTCAGACTCGGGCGCATGTACGAACGTGGCCAGGGGGTCGCGGAGAACATCAATCAGGCCGTGATGTGGTACCGCAAGGCGGCACTGCAGGGTCTGGCGGAGGCACAACAGCACCTGGGGACCATGTATCGCACCGGTCATGGGGTCCCCAAGGACGACGGGCTGGCCCAGATGTGGCTGCGCAAGGCCTCCGAGCATGGGGGCAGGCCGCCGTCGACGGGAGCCGCGGCGACAACGATTGCCGGCGCTGCCGCTGCCCCACCCCCCGCCCCCACCTCCGGAAAGGTCGATGCCGGCCCGCTTCGTGAGCAGGCGGAACAGGGGGATGCACAGGCACAGTTCAAACTTGGCGTGATGTACATCAAGGGCGAGGGAGTACCCAAGGATGCCCGGGAGGCGGTGCGGTGGTGGCGCAAGGCAGCAGAACAGGGGGATGCCAAGGCACAGCGCAGCCTCGGCTGGGCATGCTACACAGGGGAAGGGGTGTCCAGGGATGCCCGGGAGGCGGTGCGATGGTACCGCAAGGCAGCAGAACAAGGGGATGCGGCGGCACAGTTCAACCTCGGGGTGATGTACCAGGAAGGACAAGGCGTGCCCAGGGACATCGAGGAGTCCGTGCAGTGGTACCGCAAGGCGGCGGAACGGGGAGACGCGGAGGCCAATCTCCTCCTCGGCGAGATGTACGCCAACGGCAAAGGCGTGCCCAAGGATGCCCGGGAGGCAGTGCGGTGGTATCGCAAGATCGCGGAACGGGGGGATGCGCGGGCACAATCCAACCTCGGCGTGATGTACGCCAATGGCGAGGGCGTATCCAGAGACACCGAGGAGGCGGCGCGGTGGTACCGCAAAGCGGCGGAACAGGGGGATGCGCGGGCACAAGTCAACCTTGGATTGGCATACGACAAGGGGGAAGGCGTGCCGAAGGACCAGGTGCTTGCCCATGCCTGGATCGGCGCGGCGGCGACAAATGGATCCGGTGACGTGGCGGCGCGCGCGGCAGCGGAAAGGGACAAGCTGGAAAAACGCATGCGCCCCGAGCAAATCACAAAGGGACAGGCGCTGACCCGCGAATGGCTCCAGAAATATCCCGCCGGGGGGCGGCGGCCATGACGACGATTGCGCAACCCAACTGATCGGCCGACGAAAACCTGCAATTTGCCTGGCGATTTTTGCTGGAAAGCGCAAAAATCGCCAGGCAATGGCCGCCCCCTGGGGACGAATTTCGCGAAAAGCGTGCGAAATTCGCCCTGGGTGGGGGGGCGGAAAAGAAAAAACAAAAAACCTCGGGGCTTTGCCCCGAACCCCACCAGGGAGAAAAGCCCCCTGGACCCCGTCCCCGTCGCCACTCACACCACGGCTTGCCTCTACCCCGCTTCCTCCCCCAACCGACTCAACAACTCTGCCTGATGATGCGCCGCCAACGCGTCGACCACCTCGGCCAAATCCCCGGCAACAATGGCATCCAACCGATGCAACGTCAGATTGATACGATGATCCGTCAAACGATTCTGCGGAAAATTATAGGTGCGAATACGCTCTGACCGATCCCCGGATCCCACCTGCGTCCGTCGCTGCCGGGAACGTTCATCATCGGCGGCCTGCTGCTGGGCGTCATAGAGGCGGGCGGTGAGCACCTTCATCGCCTTCGCCTTGTTCTTGAACTGCGACTTTTCATCCTGACACGTTACCACCAGACCGGTCGGCAAATGCGTGATGCGCACCGCCGAATCGGTGGTGTTGACACTCTGTCCCCCCGGCCCCGATGAACGATAAACATCGATGCGCAAATCCTTCTCCTCGACCACCACATCCACCGCGCTCGCCTCGGGCAGAATGGCCACCGTGCACGCCGAGGTGTGAATGCGCCCCCCGGCCTCGGTGGCCGGTATGCGCTGCACCCGATGCACGCCGGATTCAAACTTGAACGTCGAATAAGCCCCCTGCCCCGACACCATCGCAATCACCTCGCGCAAACCCCCAAGCGCCGTCGGGTTGGTCGACAAAACCTCCACCCGCCAGTGCCGCGCCTCGGCAAAACGGGCATACATGCGGAATAAATCGGCGGCAAACAGGGCCGCCTCCTCGCCACCGGTACCGGCACGAATCTCCAGAATGACATTCTTGGCATCATCGGGATCGGCGGGAATGAGCATCAAACGCAACCGTTGCAGCTGCTCTTCCAGTCGATGTTTGAGGTCGTTGCCCTCCTCGCGCGCCAGATGGCGCATGTCGGCATCGGCATCAGGGTCGGTGGCAATCGCCGTCGCCTCTGCCGCCTCCTGTTGCAGCCGCTGATAAACCCGATACGCCTCCACCACCGGATCAAGCTCGGCAAACTCCTTGCTGCTTCGGGCAAAAAGCGCCGCATCGGCCATGGTTGCCGGCTGCCCCAGACGATCGGCCAGCTCGGCATGACGCCGCGCCATGGCGGCAAGTTGATCAAACAGGGCCATGGTCACTCCACAGGGTCGGGATCATCCGGGGTGGGGGGCAGGGGATCGAGGGCAAAAAGATAGCGGGCGGCATCGACAAACAGATCGCTGTCACGACGTGCCCCCAACTGACGCAAACGACTCGTGGGGGCATGGAGAATCTTGTTCACAAGCGACCGCGCCAGATCCTCGATCCGCGCACGATCGGCACTGCTCAACTCCGGCCAGCGCGCAGTGGCACGCGCCACCTCGGCATCACGCACCTCCTCCAGACGTCGGCGCAAATCGATCAACGTCGGCAAAATCCCCAGGGAATCCAGCCAGGCAACAAAATCCGGCACCTCCTGGGCGACAATACGCTCGGCGGCGGCAGCAGCTTCCCCCCGCTCCTCACGGTTGCGCGCCACCACCTGGTGCAGATCATCCATGTCGTACAAAAAGGCGCCATCCACCTCGCCGACACGCGGATCGATATCACGCGGTACCGCCATGTCGATGAAAAACATCGGCCGCAGCTTGCGCCGCTTCAGGGCCGCGCGCACCATCGCCGGATCAACCAGATAAGTCGTCGACCCGGTCGAGGTGATGACGACATCGGCCCGATCAAGATTGGCGGCAAGCTCCTCCAGGGGAAAGGCGTGACCGGAAAAAGCGGCGGCCAGGGCCTCGGCGCGCTGCCAGGTGCGGTTGGTCACCAGCACCTGCGCCACCCCTTGCGTCACCAGATGCCGCGCCGCCAGCTCGCACATTTCGCCAGCACCGATCAAAAGACAGCTCTTGTCCGCCAGATGGCCAAAAATTTTGCGCGCAAGCGTCACCGCCGCATAGGCAACAGAGACCGCGTTCTCGGCGATGGCGGTCTCGCTGCGCACCCGCTTGGCGACACGAAAAGCCTGATGGAAAAATTTGTTAAGAATCGGCCCGGTCGCGCGCACGGCGGCGGCATCCTGATAGGCCTGCTTCATCTGACCAAGAATCTGCGGCTCCCCGACCACCATCGAGTCGAGACTGGCGGCAACCCGATAGCCGTGACGAATGGCGGCGCTCTCCAGAAAAGTGTACAGATGCGGCACCAACGCCCCCTCCTCCACTCCGTGACTGGCGGCAAGCCAGGCACACACGGCCGCCGTCGCCACCGCCGGCTCGCGGCTGGCCACGTAGACCTCGACCCGATTGCAGGTGGAGAGAATCACCCCCTCGGCAACACCCTCCAGGGCGGTCAGGGTGGCCAGATGCACAGCCAGGGTATCGGCGGCGAACGCCACCCGCTCCCGCAACGCAATCGGCGCGGTCTGATGGTTGAGCCCGACAACGGCGATTTTCACGGATTTCCCTGCCTGCGCCTTGCGAACGGGGAACTTGAGGCCACAAGTAACAGCCGGAACCCGCCGCCGCAAAAACGCTCCCGTCCCCTAAAACTCAAAAACCGCCGGTTGCTCCGCGGTGGTGATCTTGCTCAGATCGGTCAGGTTCATCGTGCGTCGGGCGAGGAGCTCGGCCAGCCGTTTGTAAAACTCCCGGCCGAAGGCCACATCTTCCTGGCAAAGGGCGCGCAGCTGCGGCCCGTCAACGGCGACGAAACGACTCGCCCCGGAGCTGATCAACTCCGCCGAGGGGGGTGTCCCCAGCAACCAGCTGATTTCACCATAAACCTGGCTGTCGATGTGCTGGAAGGAGACATCCTTGGCGGCGACATTTTCGACAAACTTTTTTGCCACCACCACCTTGCCGCGCACCAGAAACAGGAGGCGATCCTGCCGCTCCCCGGAGACGGCGCTCAAAATCCGGGCGCCATCCTTGAATTCGACGATTGCGCAATGGCGGGCCAACTTCTCCAGCGTGGCCTGATCAAAACCCTGGAGAAGCTCCTTGTCCTGGAGAGATGCAACGGGAACCACGCGACGACTCCTCTTTTACCCTGAAAACAACCCGAAACCCCACCCCCACCTTCAATGCCGTCCCGGGTGCGGACTTTCAACCGCACACGCGATTGCGCCCGCTGCTTTTTGCCTGGTAGAGCTGGGCGTCGGCAGCCTGGATCAACCCTTCGCGGGTGCGGGTGTGCTCCTCGCCGCTCTGCGCCATGCCCATGGAGGCGGTGATCGAGGGCAGGGGCGTGCCATCCGATTGTTGCACCACCGCCTCGCGAATCATGCGCAGCAGGCGTTCGGCGACGATCCGCGCCCCTTCCAGCGAGGTTTGCGGCAGCAGCACGGTAAACTCCTCGCCGCCGTAGCGGGCGACGTAATCCTGCGGCCGAACATGCTTGGAAAGGGTACGGGCAAGGGTGATCAGGGCACAATCGCCGCCGTGGTGCCCCTGCGAGTCGTTGTATTTTTTGAAGTGATCGACATCGAGCATGATCAGGGTCAAAGGCCCCCCCTCGCCGCGGGCCTCGTTCTCCAGAAACTGATCCAGCGCCTCGTTCAGCCAGCGCCGGTTGAACACCCCGGTCAGACCATCGACGCGCACCTCGTTGTGGAGCTGGATGACCTCCTGCCGTGCCTGGGCGATGCGGTCGGTGTTGGAGCGCAACCACTGCGCGAGCATGCGCAGCAGGTTGACGCTCAAGCCGTTGATGCTCTCCACCAGGGTCCAGATTTTATCCCGATCGAGCGCCACCACCTGGCAAGGCCCCAGCGCCCGGACGAACGCCGATGGCCGCATGGCATCGATCACCGAGATCTCCCCCATCGAGCTGCCGCGTGGCAGGGTGCGGATGGAGGGGGTGTCCAGGGATTCGATGTGTACCGAAAACTCCCCCGACAGCACGACATACCAGTGATTGTTGGCAATCCGCGGGGAGAGCAAAACCTCGCCGGCCTTGATGTCGCGAATCGCGCCACACTCCAGGATCTCCTGGACCTTTTCCGGCGTCAATCCATGAAAAATATCGATTTTTTCAATTTCGTTCGCGGCAAAATGGCGAATGTCGCCACTTGTGGTACCCATGTTGCCCTCCCCGCTTAAAGAGCCCGGCCGGTCGCGTCACCGGTTTTTGTGGCGCCGCCACCCTGGCTGCCCCCGCATCGCGGCGGATCCCAAACATGCCCCCGCGGCAAACCCTCCCCCGTTTTTTTCCATTCTCGCCGCGTCATTCCCTCCCCCCGTGCCCTCCGGGCAGGCGGCGGTCTTGCGCACCCGGAGGGAGGGAAGAGAGAGAGGAGAGGGTTTTTGATCAGGAACCGCCGCCGCTGGCCTTTTCCAGGGCTTGGCTCAAGGCCTCGCCCAGGCTGCTGGTGGCGGCACCGCGCGTCGAGGTGTACTCCTTCAGGGCCTGGCGTTCCTGGTCCATCTCCAACGCCTTGACCGAGAGGGAGATCTTGCGCTTTTGCCGATCGACCTGGGTGATCTTTACCTCCATCGTGCTGCCCAGCTCCAGGATGGGGGCATTTTCCCGATTGTCGCGTGACAGCTCGGCCTTGCGCAAAAGCCCTTCGACCCCCTCGGCCAGGGTCAGAACCCAGCCGGAGGCGGTCTGTTCCTTGACCACGCCGCTGACCGTGCTGCCCTTGGCATGGGCATCGGCCCACTGGCTCCAGTCGTCGGGGTGGGCCTGTTTCAGGCCGAGGGAGATGCGCTCCTTTTCCGGATCGAGGGAGAGCACCACCGCCTCCACCTGTTGACCCTTCTGGAACTGTTTGAGGGCATCCTCGCCGACGGCCGGATCCCAGGTGACATCCGACAGGTGCACGAGGCCGTCGATATCCCCTTCAAGACCGACGAACAGACCGAACTCGGTGATGTTCTTGATCTCGCCGGTGACATTGGTGCCGACCGGATGCGTCTGGGCGAAGGCCTCCCAGGGGTTCTCCTGGCACTGCTTGAGACCGAGCGAGATGCGGCGGCGTTCGGCGTCCACATCCAGGACCATCACCTCCACCTCCTTGCCAACCTCCAGGAGCTTGGAGGGGTGGATGTTTTTCTTGGTCCAGGCCAGTTCCGAGACGTGGGCAAGCCCCTCGACCCCCGGCTCCAGCTCGACGAAGGCACCGTAGTCGGTGATGTTGGTGACGATGCCGCGGAAGCGGGCGGAAGGCGGATATTTGGCGCCGATCCCCTCCCAGGGGTCGGTGAGCAGCTGCTTCATGCCCAGGGAGATGCGTTGCGTCTCCGAGTTGAACTTGATCACCTGCACCGATACCGTGTCGCCGACGTTGACGACGCTCGAGGGGTGCTTGACCCGTTTCCAGGACATGTCGGTGATGTGGAGCAGGCCGTCGAGGCCGCCCAAGTCGACGAAGGCGCCGTAGTCGGTGATGTTTTTCACCACGCCGTCGAGGATCATCCCTTCGTGCAGGGTTTCGAGCAGGGCCTTGCGCGCATCCTCACGCTGCTTTTCGATCACCGTGCGCCGGGAGACGACGATATTGCCGCGGCGACGATCCATCTTCAGGATGTCAAACGGCTGATTTTCGTCTTGCAGGCGGGAGATATCATGAACCGGGCGCACATCGACCTGCGAACCGGGCAGGAAGGCGGCCAGGGAGTTGATATCGACGGTGTATCCTCCCTTGACCTTGCCGATGATGCGGCCGTGAACGATCTTTTGTTCGTTGAAGGCCTTTTCCAGGTTGACCCAGGCCTCCTCGCGCTTGGCCTTTTCCCGGGAGAGGACGGCCTGGCCGTTCTGGTCTTCGCTGCGTTCGACGAAGACATCGACCTGGTCGCCGACCTTCACCGCGACCGCGCCCGACGCATCCAGGAACTCCCGCACGGGCAGTCGGCCTTCGGACTTCAGGCCGACATCGATGACAAACTCCTCCCCTTCCTGCTGGATGATGGTCCCGGTGACCACCTGGCCTTCCTTGCCGACGCCCTGGTTGAAGGATTCCTCCAGCAGGGCGGCAAAATCTTCATCCCCTGATTCAGGGTCCTGGACCCGCTCTTCTGCTACCACGAAATTAACCTCGAAAAGAAGTTGATGGGAAGACCCTCGTCAATCCGTTGCCACCGATTGTCCGGCCATGGCCTTGCCGACCCATTCGGCCACCCGGTTGATGCTTTCACTCAGTGTCAGGTGGGTGGTATCGATGCGGATGGCGTCGGCCGCCGGCACGAGAGGTCCGTGGGTGCGCCCGCTGTCGCGGGCATCACGTTGTGCCATTTGGGTATAAATCTCCTGAAAGCTAACAGCTTCTCCCGCCTGTTGCAACTCCTGGAACCGTCTTTTTGCACGTTCGTCGAGGGAGGCGGTCAAAAATATTTTCAGGGTGGCTTGTGGGAAGACGATGGTGCCGACATCACGGCCGTCGAGGATCGCCGGTCCCGGGGCGCCGTATTGACGTTGAAAGCGGAGCAGGGCCGCGCGCACTTGTGGCAGCGCCGCGTACCAGGAGGCGGCGATCCCCACCTCCTCCTGGCGCAGGGCGGCGGTCACCTCCTCGTCGTCAAGAAAGGCCTGGTAGAGACCGGTCGGCGTGCGGCGAAAGGCAAAGCGCATCGCCGCCGCCTGTGCCGCCACCGCCTCCGGGTCGCTCAAGCCCTGACGCAGGGCGAGCAGACCAACCGCGCGATAAATCGAGCCGGTCTCCAGGTAGGCAAGACCAAAGCGGTCGGCCACCGCCCGACACACCGCCCCCTTGCCCGCCCCGGAGGGACCATCAACCGCCACAATCAGCCGGGAACCGCCCGGCCTCTCCGTTGCATCCATCACGGCGTCCATCACCGCTCAACCTCGATTATTCGCGACCAAAATCGCCGCACCGCTCCAGGGCATAGTTGAAAAACTCCTCCACCGCCTTGGAACGAAACTTCTGCTTCTGGTAGACAAAATTGATCCGCCGTTTCATCGGCACCCCCTTGATGCGCCGCACGATGAGACTGCGCAGGTTCAATTCCTTGCGCAGGGCGACGTTGGAGACGATGCTGAAACCGACCCCCCCCTCGACCGCCCCCTTGATCGCCTCGGTGGAGCCGAGTTCCAAAACATTGTCGAGCTGCTCGTAGGGGAGGCCGGCGCGCTCCAGAAGCTCGGTGATCACCGCGCGCGTGCCGGAGCCCTCCTCGCGCGAGACGAAGGGAAACTCGCGCAGGCGCGGCAGGAGAATCTCCTCCTGTTGCGCAAGCGGATGGCCGGGTGGAACAATCACCACCAGCTCGTCCTCGGTGCAGGTGCGCACCGAAATGTTCTTGTTCTTCACCGGTCCCTCGACCAGGCCAACATCGATCGTTGCATCTTCAAGCTTGCGGATCACCAGGCGTGAGTTGTGTACGGTCAGGCGGATCTGCACCCCGGGAAACTTCCGGTTGTAGCCGCTCATGATCCGCGGCAGAAGGTATTCGCCGATGGTGGTCGAGGCACCCAGCTTCACGAGACCCCGGGTGACGCCGGTCAGTTCGTTGATCGCTTTTTCCGTTTCCCGGTACAGTTCCAAGATCCGCTCGGCGTATCCAAAAACCGTGGCACCGGCGTCGGTCAGGGTGATGCGGTTGTGGTGGCGATCGAAGAGGCGCGTGTTGAAGTGTTCCTCCAGTTGCCGGATCTGAAACGTCACCGCCGGTTGTGTCAGCGACAACTCCTCCGCCGCCCGGGTGAAGGAGAGGTGTTTGGCAACGGCATGAAAGACGCGCAGCCTGGTGTCCGAGAAACTCATGGTGCTCCCACCCCGCAAGCAAGTGATGAAAACCCGTCGACCCCGACCCGCTGGCGCCCCCTCCCCCCGATTCAGGGCACGATCACGGCCGTCTTCTTTTTGACCATATTAAAAATTATTATGGAATTTGTATAGCAAAATTTCGCATGGTTGCAGGGGTTCTTTGATGCTGGCGGGTGATTGTCGTTGTTTGTGCATTTCCGGTGTGTCGATAGTCGATCGTTGCTAAAATGGTCTGGTGGGGATCGGTTTTTTGGGCGTGTGTGGTGGTTGCGGGCGTGGGAGAGGGCATGGCGTCAAAACCCCCGGTGCCGGATGCGTTGGCATTGCAAGCGTTGTATGGGCGTTACCGGCGTTTATTGGTGGCGGCGCGTCCTGAGCTTGCCGTGCGCTTGTCGGAGGGGAGCATGCAGCGTGTGGCACGTTTCCTCGACCTGGCCGCCACTTATGATTGCATCCTGTTCGATGCCTATGGCGTATTGAATCGCGGCCCGGCACCGATCCCTGGGGCGGCGGCGACGTTGGCGGCGTTGACGCGCATGGGCAAGCCATTTTTTCTCGTTTCGAACAATGCTTGTCATCCGCCGGTATCTATTCTCGAACAGCTGCATGCGATGGGATTTGTGCTGGATGCGCATCAGCTTGTCACTTCCGGCATGGTGGTGAAGCCGGTGGTGGCCGCGGGCCCGTGGCGTGACCGGCCTTACTGTCTGGTGGGAACCGAGGCGGGTGCGCGTGCTTATGCCCCGGATCCGGAGCGTTTGATGGTCAATTTTCCCCCGGATCGTGTTGATTGGGCGATCGAGCGGGTACGTTTGGCGGAATACATTCTTGTTTGCAGTGATGTTGATTATCACGGCGATGTGCAGCAGCGGTTGGTCGAGGCTCTGTTCGCGGAGCGGCCGCGGCCGGTGCTTCTGGCCAATCCTGATCTGGTTGCCCCCAATTCGCAGGGGAGCAATTTGTGGGTTTCCGGTTTGACGGTGGCAGATCTGGAGCAACGTTTTGGCATGCCGTGGGTGGGGTTGGGCAAGCCGTTTGCGCCGGTGTTTGATTTTGCCCTGGAGCGGGTGGGGATGTTGTCTCGTGAGCGTATTTTGATGGTGGGTGATACCTTGGAAACGGACATTCTTGGGGGGGCGGCGATGGGTTTTGCCACTTGTCTGACGCTTTCGGGGGTGTTGGCTGGTCAGGGGGGGGGTGGAGAGGTGGTTGATGTGTGTCGGGAGCGTGGTATTTGTCCGGATTATATTGTCGACTCAATTGCTTGAGTGCATGGCCTTAAGATTTTTACGTTTAAAAGTGGTTGGGG
>PEAJ01000079.1 GCA_002753495.1 Magnetococcales bacterium HA3dbin3
GTAAAACGGGGAAGCACCCAACCAAGCGCCAAGGCTGAACCTCATACCAACCCCTGGCTCCCCGCGCCATCGTCCCGTGTGGACAAGTCGGGCAGGAAAGGGGTCAGCGGCCAGACCCCGGTTTGTCGTGTCAACCCCTCCGCAGTGGTTGACACCGCGCCCTGGTCGTTGGCAGAGAGCTGCTGCAACGCCACTGTCACCACCTCGTCAACCGTCACCGAACGCATGCACAGGTGGTCGGGGCGTGGGCACACCGAATGCCCACATCCACCACAGGGGACAGATTTGCGAATCACCCGATGCCCCGAACCCAAAGGATGCCAACGACCGGGATTGTCGCGATCGGAGAAAATGGCGACGCAAGGCACACCCACGGCCGCGGCCAGGTGCATCGGTCCGCTGTCCGGTCCGATGAACAGACGACAATGCGAAAGCAGCGCTGCCGTCATCCTGGGTGAAAAGGCGCCAGCCGCCCCGATCCCCTCCTTCCAGGTGTGCAAAAGCTGCTCCTGGAGGGGAATCTCCTTCATGCCACCGATCACAATCAACTCCCATTTCCCTCCCCGCACAAGCTCACGACCCACAGCTGCATAGTTTTCGACTGGCCACTGATTGACCGGCTGCTTGACGCCCGGAGCCATGGCCACCAGTGGCCGATCGGGATGACGCCGCCTGACTTCCAGCCAGGTTTCCGCCTGTTGCAACTCCGTTGCTGTCAGCCTGAGTGCGGGTCTGGGAACCGGGTCATCCATCCGCCTCCCGGTCGGCAAGCCACTTGCGGTCAGGCGTTCCAGCAAAAAACTTGCCTCGGACGGAACCGGGGCCGGGCGTCCGTCCACTTGTCGGGGATAGCTGACATCGGTGGAGAAGGAATGAAAACCAATGAAGGACGGGATCCGACACAGCAAAAAGAAAAGACGATCGCGCACCAAGGCCACCCGGGTTCGCTGTCCGGGTGCCAGGTTGATCACCGCATCAAACCTCTCCCGCCGAATTTTCCAAATGAGGTCAATCAGGGAGAAGACGAACCGCAGATTGCGCCGCCCGGAGGGGTAGGCAAAAAACCCGTCAGCATAGAAAGTCCCCTGGAGCAAATGCCGGATCGCCACCTCGCTGCCCAAGGCCTTATCCTCAAGCAGCATGATGCGACACGCGGCCCCGTAGTGTTCGCGGATCCACTCCAAGGCAGGCAGGGCCATGACGGTATCGCCCAGGGATCCAATCCGAAATACAAGTATTTTCATCTATTCGACCGCCCGAAGGTCGCCGTCGGGGTGCAACGCCACCAGGTACAGAGTATGTCAGCGAAGCCAATTTTCGCCAATAGAAATTTCACCGCATCCTTCCACCACACCCCCTGCGGATGGCTGAAATGGTACTTTCCTTCGTGGCCAAGCAGCGAGAAACCGTGGTCGGCCATGAGCCGACGCAGGGTGGACAAACCCAAATAGTTGACGTGATGTCGTTGCAGATAATGCCAACGATCCCCCTTGAGTCTGGCATGCAAGCCATCGGGATTGGGAAGCTCGATCACCACCAGCCCGCCGGGTTTCAGGAGACGTGGCAGCGCCGCAATCACCCGGCGCGGCCGCGGAATGTGCTCCAAAACGTGAAACAAGGTGATGATATCGTATGCCCCCTCTGGAGCACGGATGAGGAAGTCGCCAATTTCCGCCTGATGCCAGGCCACGGTGGGGTGGTGCTTCTTCAGAAACGACACAGCCTTTGCGCTCTCCTCGACAGCATCGACGCAAAACCCCGCGTGCGCCAGCGCCAGGGCAGTCTCGCCCATGCCGGCGCCCAGCTCCAGAAGCCGACCCGATGCCTGATACCGCCGCACGCCAGCCACGCGATGCAGCAGAAACGGATGCCGCCATTCGACATCCGGCGCATCGGTAAGGGAGGCGTAGTAATCCTCTCCGGCGTAAGGATAGGCCCACTGTTCGAGGTCGATGCCGCGAAAGGCGCATCCCGGGCAGGATTGCAGCGGCAACCCCCCGCGCATCACCGGCGGCGGAAGGAGGGCGTCACAAACGGGACAGAGTTGCATCGTTCCTCTCCCACCCTATTGTTCCAATTCCAGGTCAAGATGGCCTCAAGGCAGCGACACGCGCGTGACAAGAACGGATTCCAGGTCAAAATGGCCTCAGGGCAGCGACACGCGCGCGACAAGAACGGATACGCTCGGGTATAGCGAGGAGCGCGCGAGATGACCAACAGAGTGGATGCCTGCGTCATTACCCCACCCAAACAGTCACCTTTGCGGCAACGCCAGCGTATTGAAGGTGGCCTGTGCGATGGCTACGTCATCATTTTTTTCCCAATCGAACAACGTATAGCGATACTCCTTCAGCAACCCGGAAATGAACGAGCTGTTGTGACCCGATACCTCGCACAGGATGATCGGTCTGGCCTCGCCCAGAAGCCGTTTGCCCCCTTCGAGAACCAGATGTTCCGCCCCTTCGACATCAATTTTGACCAGGTCGGGCGGGCCATACTGCTCCAACAGCCAATCCAGGGTGAGGGTCACAACCGGGTAGGAGACCGAGACGCCACCTGCCTGGCTGGACCCCAGAGCGACGGCCAGATGATTGGCGCTGCGCCCGCGCGCGGCAATGTGAAAGTAGCCAACCCCAAGCGCTCCCGCCACCGATACCGGCAACACATCCAACCTCAGAAAGATGTTTTCCGGCAAACGCAGGCTTTTTCGCATGATCTCGACCAGCCGCGTATCGGGCTCGATGGCCACCACCCGTCCCTCAGGCCCGACGACACCCGCCGCGGCAAAGGCAAAGAGACCGACGTTGGCGCCGATGTCCCACACCTTGGCCCCGGGACGAACGTGAACCCGCACGAGTCGCAGCAGATCAGGGTCGATCTTGCCCAGATCGAATCGCCAATACTTGAGCGCCGATCCCGGAGTCACACAAACCCGACGACCACCAAACTCCGCCGGCAGGTGCCTTTCGAGTACGAAACGGTCGCTTACCTTTTCCAGCAACGTGCGCAGACGCGACATCACCCCTCCCATCCGGTTTGAATGACCCGACCGGGCAAGCGCCCCCCTTTTTCTCCCCGATTGTCGCCCCAGCGTGCAGGGGGTCAAGTGCCAGCCCGGGTTCAGACCGCCTCATTTTTCATTCAGATCGCGCACCCGTCCACCATGCAAACCCCGTATCCTGCAAACATGTCGTGTCCGTCACCCGTTCTGGTCCGGGACCAGGATCAGGCGTAGCCCGGGAGCCGGCGCGGAATCTGTCGCCGCCTGACCAGCCAGCCATAAATGAGAAGCAACATGGCGACAATCTGCACCAGCGGAATGATGATCTCGACCAATGCAAACTCAATCTTGGTCACCGAGCTGAGCAGACCGACCAGAAAGAAGCTGCGCACCGACAGTGGCGGGGCTCGTGCATCCATGCGATGGGCATGTCCCAAAACCCACCCAAGCAAACCTGAAAAGACAAACACTCCCGTGAAACCGAAGTTGGCATAAGCCTCCCCCAACAAGCCGATACCGATGCTGGTCATGATTACTTCATCGATCGTATGGACCCCGTAATGAACACCAAGGTAGATTGTGGCGGCGTGACCGTCGGGTTTCTCGGGCCACAAAAACCGGGGAACGATCATCGAGGGAAGCATGGCGTAGGTGGTGCCGCCAATGAAGGGGACCTCATCCGGGGTACGCTGAATGACCATGCCCAGGACCCCCGAAAAATTTATTCTGTCAGCAAGCACGAAGGTATTCGCATCAGAGTCCATTTGAAAGGCCTGCAAAGAAATATTTGTCCAATCGACGAGCCTGTTATAGATGTCTCCCACCGAATTGATCCGGGAACCCCAGTGGATGTTGCGTGCCGTCCCTTTACCAATACTGAGCAGGGCAACGACAGACACAACAAGGATGACCATCTTGATCGGGACCCGTCCCCGTCCCAGTGTAAAACCAAGCAAAGCCGGGAAAACCCAGAGCACAACATTAACGAGCATGAGGCCATTCAGGATCACCAGGACAGAAATAAGCATGGAACCCGCGGTAAAAACGGTCTGTCGTCTGGACAGCTTTTTCTCCCCAATGAGCCGAAACAGAACGTAGGAGGAGACCGTACCCATGACGTTGGTCAGGAGAATGTTCATCGTTGCCTGAAACCCCCCCAGCAGGGGCTGGACAACACCGATCTGGAACAAAATATTGTAAACAGTGGAAAGCGCCAGAAATGCCTGGAAGATAAAGGTGGCCATGCGCAGTGGAATTTCTTTAGGGGCGATCGAATTTTCCTTCAAACGCACAGCCCCTTTCGACCAGGTATAGGCAGCAAGCGTGACAACAAGGCTCGCAAGGACAGCAAGACCCGTTCGAACGCGAAATTCATGATTGATTACGAATTTGCCAAACACACCATTCATTCCGGCGATCATTGGCAATCCATAATACAAACCGACGACAAAAGAGTACATTTCAACAAAGGGCATACCCTTTTTACGCAACACAAGCCACCTGGACGTAGAGTGAAACGAGAAAGCGATGATGACCAGTCCAAGTATTCCCTCCTCAAGCGAGTAGGCTTTATCGTTCCAGGCAGCAACCAAGCCGACAACGGTGACAACGACAACCGTAAGAATCAGAGGATAAGCATCCACATCGCGCTGTCCCCCTCCCCGACCGTGCCCCATCCCGTCACGGCGGGCGTACCGCAGCGGGGGAGGAGCCGAGGCAAACTCACGACGCGCACCGGCCCCACCTCTCGGAGGGGAAAGGGCTATCCGCGGTCTTGTTGGATCATCCATGGCGCACCACCCCCATCCGCGGACCTCTCATTCCGACTCCAGATCAAGCACCCACCTTGTTAGCTACCGCGTTTCATCCAGCCATGCCATCTGGATCGCCTCAAGAATCTTTTCGTTGCAGCGCTCCGGGCGACCGGCAAAACCGGGCAACTCCATCACCCACTGCCGGAGATCGGTGAAACGCACGCTTAAGGGGTCGACTTCCGGCCGGGTTTCGGTCAGGGCGATGGCAATGCCGGCGATGTCGGTCCACTGCAGGGATTCGGCCATATCAAGTTCCCTTCTTGTTCCGATCGACGCTGATGTTGACTGTATAGGCAGGAATGGTGACCTGCAAGCCATCCAGATCGTCGGTGACCTCCACCTGACAGGCAAGACGGCTGCTCGGGGTCAGGCCAAAAGCCTCGTCGAGAACGTCCTCTTCATCCTCGGAGGCCGCCGCCAAGCGCTCAAACCACGCCGGATCAACAATGACATGACAGGTCGAGCAGGCAAGCGACCCTTCGCACGCCCCTTCGAGGGGGATGTCATGTTCGTGGGCAGCTTCGAGGAGAGAGGTTCCCGCCGCTACGTCGACGGTGCGGTTCATGGGCAGAAAGGTGATTTTGGGCATGGTCGGCTCCGGTTTTACCGTGAAAGTCGTTTTTTGACTTTCATCGGTCGAGGGTGGAGGGAGGCTTCCCCCCGCCCATCAGAGTTACTCGAAATCGGTCAGCTGGCGACCGGTCATGACGTTTCTGATGTTGTGATCCATGCGCCGCTGGGCAAAAAAGGTCGTGGCGCGGTCAAGTTCCTGGATTTTCTCCTGGATCGCACGCTGGTCATCGCCGGCCATGGCGCCGCGCAGGATGGTCATCGCCGCCTCGATCGTTGCCATTTCATCAGCATTGAGTAACGATCGATCGGCGGCAAGGGCGGACAGTAGGGCATGAAGCACCCGTTCTGCCTCAACACGCGCCTCTTGCAGGTGGCGGCGATCGAGGTCGGCGGCACCGTGTTCCAGGGCCGCGCGCAGCATGCGCTCGATCTCGCCGTCACCCAGGCCGTAGGTCGGCTTGACCGCCACCGACTGCTCGACACCGGTGGTCTGCTCGCGCGCGGAAACGGTCAAAAGCCCATCGGCATCGACCTGAAAGGTGACGCGAATCCGCGCCGCGCCAGCGA
The DNA here is from genome assembly GCA_002753495.1 of Magnetococcales bacterium HA3dbin3. Lineage (GTDB taxonomy): Bacteria > Pseudomonadota > Magnetococcia > Magnetococcales > DC0425bin3 > HA3dbin3. The sequence goes on from PEAJ01000079.1 coordinate 5,956, forward strand.
CCATCGGCGGGATGCCGCGCAGCTCGAACCGCGCCAGCGAACGGCACTGGTCGACCATCTCCCGTTCACCCTGCACAACGTGAATCGCCATCGCCCCCTGACCATCCTTGAAGGTGGTGAAATCCTGCGCGCGGGCGGTGGGAATCGGGCTGTTGCGCGGCACCACCTTCTCCACCAATCCGCCCATGGTTTCAAGCCCGAGCGAGAGCGGCGTGACATCGAGCAGGAGCAGGTCGTCGGTACGGCGATTGCCGGCGAGAACATCAGCTTGAATCGCCGCCCCCAGCGCCACCACCTGGTCGGGATCAAGGTCGACCAGGGGTTCACGTTTGAACAGATCGGCAACGAAGACCCGCACCGCTGGCATGCGCGTCGATCCACCGACCAGGACCACCCCTTGCAGCTCCTCCAGGGTGACACCGGCATCCTTCAGGGCACGCCGACACGGCGCGCCGGTCGCGCGAACCAGATCCTGCGTCAGCACATCAAACGCGGCCCGGTCAATTTCCCTCTGGTAGGGAGAACCATCCGGGCGATCAAGCCGGACCGACGCCGTCGCAGACGTGGTCAACCCCTCCTTGGCTTGGCGGGCAGCGCGGCGCGCGGCGTGCAAGTCACCCGGCGTCGGCTGGGCAATCCCCATCTCCTTCAGGAACAGTTCGGCGAGGCGATGGTCGAAGTCGTCGCCACCAAGGGCGGAGTTGCCGCCGGTGGCGAGCACCTGGAATACCCCGCGCGCCAGCTTGAGGATGGAGATATCAAAGGTGCCGCCGCCAAGGTCGTAGACGGCGTAGATCCCTTCGCGCCCGCGATCGAGCCCGTAGGCCAGAGCCGCCGCCGTCGGTTCGTTGACCAGACGCAGCACCTCAAGGCCGGCGAGAAGGCAGGCATCCTTGGTCGCCTGGCGTTGGGCATCGTCAAAGTAGGCGGGGACGGTCACCACCGCCCCATGCAGGGGGCCACCCAGGGCCTCCTCGGCACGTTTTTTCAGCTCATCCAGAATGTTGGCCGATATCTCCACCGGCGATCGCCAGCGCTCCCCGGCAAGGATTTGCACCATGCCCCCGGAACCGGCCCGCAGGCGATAGCCACCGGCCGCAACATCGGTCAACCCGCGCCCCATGAAGCGCTTGACGGAGGCAATCGTATCCTGTGGGTGTGTGATGGCCAGATCGCGCGCAACCTGACCGACCACAGCGCCGCCAACGCCGGGATAATGCACGATCGAGGGCAGGGAGACCGAACCGGCGGAATCGGGCATGCAGGCGGGCTTGCCCTGAAGATCGACTGCCGCCACCAGGGAGAAGGTGGTGCCCAGATCGATGCCGACGACACGACGACGCTCCCGTGGGCGCGGGTCGTGGGGTTTGGGGGCGGTGCCGGGTTCGGCGATATCGAGCAAAACGTCCACGTGTGTCCTCGTCGTCGTTGTCTGCTTTTGATTCCTTGCCGTACCCCGCCCTTGGGCGGAGGCGCAAGCCTTGTCTGCCTCCCGGCGAAGAGTGGAACAACACCTTCAAGCGGGGACCAATCTCAGGCCAGCTCCTCCTCCAGCCGCTCCAGCTCCTCGATGAAACGTTGGTGGTAACGCAAGTGATCGAGATGTCGTTCCGCCTCCGCAAGCACCGGCGCCGACGTTGCGGCCAGGGCGCGCGTCAAGGCCTTCTCCAGGCCGGTCAGCTCGGTGGCGATGCGCCGTTCGATCTCCTGGCGCAGCTGGGCGACACGTTCGCCGGTGCCGACAGGGTTGGCGGAAAGCTCGGCCAACTCCTCGCGCATCTCCATCACCGTCATCAGGAACTCCGGATCCCCGTCGTTCATGTCGGCGCGTCCCGCCTGACCGCCGCTGGCGGTGCTCCCCTCTCCCCGCCCACCCAGGAGCCGCACGAGATACCCCCCCCGCAACACCGGATCGCGCAGCGTGCGCCAGGCGGTATTGAGCTGGGTCGCCCACTCCAGCGAATGCCGCCGTTCCGTGGCCGAGGCCAGGGCAAAGCGATCGGGGTGAAACCGCGCCTGCCGCTCCTGATACCCCTGTTCCAGGCGCCCCCGGTCAACCTGAAAGCCGCGCGGCACCCCGAGCAGGGCGAAGTGATCCACCCCCGCATCCGGAGGCTGGATCACTTCGCAACCCGGACAGAATGGGGCATCGGCGACCCCAACCCCGCAGGACCAGCACCTCCTGTCACGCATCATCGTGCCCCACGCCCGACCTCCGCCATGACATCACACCTTGAAGGACTCACCACAACCGCAGCGCTCCTTCTCCAGGGGGTTGATGAACTTGAACCCGGAGCGAAATTGCGCCGTCTCGAAATCGACCAGGGTGCCGTTCAGGACGAGCAGCGACTTTTCGTCCACCACCAGGCGAATGCCGTGGCTGTCAAAGACCCGATCCTCGGCCGCCACGCTGTCGCAAAACTCAAGCTTGTAAGACATTCCCGAACAACCAGCGGTGGTGACGCCGATGCGGATGGCACCCTCCGGCGTTCCGCGTTTGCCGAGCATTTCGCGAGCACGCGCGGCGGCACGCTCGGTCATGGTGATCGAACCCTGTTGTTGCGTGGCGGTCGACATCGTTTTCACTCCTTCGCCTGCTGTTTGCGCCGATAATCCTGGATCGCCGACTTGATCGCATCCTCGGCAAGCACCGAACAGTGGATCTTGACCGGCGGCAAGGCCAGCTCCTCGGCCACCTGGGTGTTTTTGATCGCCAGCGCCTCATCGAGGGTCTTGCCCTTGATCCACTCGGTCACCAGTGAAGAGGAGGCGATCGCCGACCCACAGCCGAAGGTCTTGAACTTGGCATCGTCGATCACCCCCTGATCGTTGACGCGAATCTGCAGGCGCATGACATCGCCGCAGGCTGGCGCACCGACCATACCGGTGCCGACGCGATCGTCGTTTTTATCGAGAACCCCGACGTTGCGGGGATTTTCATAGTGATCGAGCACTTTGTCATTGTAAGACATCTTTTTTCTCCTTCGCCGTCAGTGTCCACTCCACTGCACCGTACTCGGATCGATTCCTTCCTGCACCATATCCCACAGCGGTGACATGTCGCGCAGTTTTTCCACCGCCGTCACCACCTTGTCGATGACAAATTTCACCTCCTCATCCGTCGTCTGCCGCCCCAGGCCAAAGCGAATCGAGGTATGGGCCATCTCTTCGCCCACGCCCATGGCGCGCAGAACATACGATGGCTCAAGCGAGGCCGACGTACAGGCCGATCCGGAAGAGACAGCCACATCCTTGATTGCCATCATCAACGACTCCCCCTCCACGTAACCGAAGGAGAGGTTCAAATTGCCGGGAACACGCTGTTCCAGGTCACCATTGACCCCCACATGCGTCAGGCGCGCGGTGATCCCTTCGTAGAGGCGCTGGCGCAACGCCAGCAGGCGCCGGCTCTCCGCCGGCATCTCCTGCTGACTGAAGGCACAAGCCGCCCCGAGACCAACGATCAGCGGTGTCGAGAGGGTCCCGGAACGCATGCCACGTTCGTGCCCGCCACCGTGGATGAGCGCCTTCAGCCGCACGCGCGGCCGCCTGCGCACGTAGAGGGCGCCAATCCCCTTCGGTCCGTAGATTTTGTGCGCAGAGATCGAAAGCAGGTCGATGTTCATCTTGTCAACATCGAGGGGAATCTTCCCCACCCCCTGCGCGGCGTCACAGTGGAAATAGACCTTGCGCGCGCGGCACAGGGCACCAATCTCGGCCAGAGGCTGGATCACCCCGACTTCGTTGTTCACCGCCATGATCGAGACCAGGATGGTCTGGTCGGTGATGGCGGCGGCGAGCCTTTGCAGATCGACCAGTCCACTGGGCTCAACCGGCAGATAGGTGACGCGAAACCCCTCGTCCGCCTCCAGGTGGCGGCAGGTATCGAGCACCGCCTTGTGCTCGGTCACCAGGGTGATGATGTGGTCCCCGCGCGCGCGATTGAAACGGGCAACGCCGGTGATGGCCAGGTTATCCGACTCGGTGGCGCCGGAGGTAAAGACAATCTCGCGCGGGTCGGCGCCGATGAGGGCGGCCACCTGCTCGCGCGCGGTCTCGACTGCCTGCTCCGCCTCCCAGCCATAGGGGTGGGAACGCGAAGCCGGGTTACCAAACTTTTCGGTGAACCAGGGAAGCATCGCCGTTAGCACCCGCGGATCCACCGGCGTCGTCGCCTGATAATCGAGATAAATCGGCAGTTTCATGTCTGGAGTCTCCTGTTGCCACCACCGGCGGTGGGGGCAACGTCAGGACATTTTGCGCAGGCGTTCGACCACTGGGACAAAACGCCGGGTGAATTGTTCGATCTCCTCCGGCCGGCTGCTCCAGCCGAGGGAGACACGCAGCGCCCCGCGACCGAGGGGTTCCGCTACCCCCATCGCGCGCAGAACGTGCGAAAAGCCCACCTTGCCCGAGGAGCAGGCCGCGCCACTGCTGACGGCAAAGCCGGCGAGGTCCAGGTTCATCACCAGGGTCGCGCCGTCGAGGCCCTCAAGCCCGAGACAGGTGGTGTTGGGCAGGCGCACCTCCTCCCGCCCGAAGATGACGCACTCCGGCAGCGCGGCCATGATCGCCCGCTCCAGGACGGTGCGCAAGCCGGCAAGACGTTCGGCCTCCACGGGCAGGTTCGGGGCCACCGCTGTCACCGCCGCCGCGAGGCCGACGATCCCGGCCACATTTTCGGTCCCCGCGCGTTGCCCCCACTCCTGACCACCGCCGACAAGCAACGGCTGCAAGGGACGCTGCCGGTCAATGATCAACGCCCCAACCCCTTTCGGTCCGCCAAACTTGTGGCCGGAGAGGGTCAGGAAA